>NZ_JBSGUP010000366.1:0-8219 GCF_053607985.1 Streptomyces sp. NPDC055078 | reverse complement strand
ACCAGCCTCCCCCGCGCCTCAAACTCCCCCAGAGCTTCGCCTGGGAGGTACCCCCAGGCGAGGCTGAAATTGCCCACCCAGGTGCGCAAAACCAGCCTCCCCCACGCCTCGAACTCCCCCAGAGCTTCGCCTGGGTGGGGGTGCCCCCAGGCGGAGCCCAGGGGGAGTACCCCCAGGCGGGGCTGAACTTTACGCACCCGGGTCCGGACCCTCAGCCTGTCCGGCGCTTGAGGACGGACCCTTGCGTCGGGAGTGATGACGCAGCGCACCCGGGTGCACAAAATCAGCCCGTTGGGGGTCCCCCCGGACGAAGTCTGGGGGAGATTGAGGACACGCCCGGAGGGCGTGCCGTCCGGACGGCGGAAAGGAGCGGGAGAGGACGTGCCGGAAGGAACGGGGCAGGCCCGGGCACCGGGGGCGGCATGGGCACGCCGGGGCACGGCGCGTGGGGCTTGGCTCACGGGCCAGGCGGCTGGGGTCAGCGGAAGTGGCGGAGGTAGACGTCGGTGCCGGGGGCGGCGGAGGGGCCCGGGGCGATGTCCGGGGACCAGGAGAGGAACGCGAGGACGCGCGCGTGCCGGTCCAGGGCGCGCGGCAGCACCCTGGCGAGCCCGGGCGCACCCGTGACGTCCGGGATCGCGAGCCTGGTGCGGCCCGTGCGCAGGTCGCGGAGATACCAGCCGCGGGAGGCGTCCGTGCCCGCGCTGAACACCAGCTGGCGGCCGTCCCCGCTCAGGGAGCCCAGCGTCGTCTGCTGCCCCGGCGCCGGCCCGTCGATCCGGCGGATCGTGCCCTTCCGCAGATCGCGGACGAAGACGTTGAAGCCCGCGCCGTTGGGGTCCGCCGCCGGCACGAGATTGGTGGCCGACGAGTGGAAGACGGCGTACCGCCCGTCGGGCGTGATCTCCGCCTCGTAGGACTTGCCGTTCCCGGGGGTGCCGTCCGGGGCGGCGTCCAGGCGCCGGGACTCTCCGGTGCTCCGGTCCCAGAGATGCGCGCTGGACGGCGGGTACTGGATCGGCGCGGCGCTGAGGTCGGTGTAGACGAGCTTGCCGCCGTCCGCGCTGATGCTGGGCTCCCCCGCCTGCCTGCTGCCGAGGATGCGCAGCTCACCCGTGCGCATGTCGCGGATGGCCGTCTTGCGGGCGGGCCTGCTCGCGGACTCGTAGACGTGGAAGGCGACAAAGCGCCCGTCGGCGCTGACGGTCGGGGCGTACGCCTGGACGAACCCGTCCCCGAGGTCGCGCCCGACATAGGTCAGCGCCCCGCTCCGGCGATCCTTGAGATAGATGCCCCGGGACTGCTTCAGCCCCGGGACGCCGAGGTTGGCCGCGTCCGTGGCGAAGGCGACATAGCGCCCGTCCGCGCTGATGGCGGCGCGCTTGCTGTGCCCGTCCCCCTGGGTTCCGTCGGCGGTGACATTGACCCGCTCCGTACGACCGCTGCGCACATCGCGTACGAAGATGTCGTCGAAGCCGTTGGTGTCGCCGGGGACCAGGTTCGTGGCGCGTGAGGTGAACACCGCGAAGCGGCCGTCGGAGCTGAGGGCCACCTCGTCCGAGCGCTGGTCGGCGCCCTGGGTGACGCGTTCGGTGAAGGGTCTGCGCGGCGGCGCGTCCTGGGCGTGCGCTCCGGTGGGCACCAGCAGTGCGGCGGCGCAGACGGAGGCCAGGGCCGTGGCGACGGCGGCGGCGGTGGTTCCGAGTCTCATGTTCCCCCCGAAATCATGAACTCCCGGCCCTCGCCGGGAGGTTCATAAGATCAAAGCGCACCCGTCGCGTGGCCACAATCAGCTCGAATACGTACAACCTCGGCTCAAGATCGAGCGTCCGCGTAGGACCGGCTCAGGCACCCGACACGACCCGTCAGGCGGTCGGCACCTTCGCGGGCACACCGGCCGCCGGGGCACCCGCGCCGACCCGGTTCAGGTCGATGTCCCGGGTCTCGCGCATCGTCAGATACACGATCAGCGAGACCGCCGCGCACCCCGCCACGTACCAGTAGAAGCCCGATTCCACCCCCGAGTCCTTGAACCACAGGGCCACATATTCCGCCGTCCCGCCGAACAGGGCGTTGGCGATGGCGTACGGCAGGGCCACGCCCAGCGCCCGTACCCCCGTCGGGAAGAGTTCCGCCTTCACACACGCGTTGATCGAGGTGTAGCCGGTGATCACGACCAGGGCGAGCAGGGAGAGCCCGAACGCGGGCCAGAACGAGCCCGCGTGCTGGAGCAGGGTCATGATCGGGACGGTCAGGAAGGTCGAGCCGATGGCGAAGGTGATCAGCAGCGGGCGGCGGCCGATCCGGTCGGAGAGGCGGCCCGCGAAGGGCTGGAGGCAGGCGAAGACGATCAGCGCGCAGAAGGAGACCAGGGTGGCCGTCTGCTTGGGCAGGCCCGCGGAGTTGGAGAGGTACTTGGTGAGATAGGTGGTGTACGTGTAGTACGCGACGGTCCCGCCCATCGTGAGCGCCATGACCAGGAACGCCTCGCGCTTGTGCGCCAGCAGCGCCTTGATGGTGCCCTTCTCGCCCACGGGGGTGTCGTCGGCGGACTCCTCGTACACCTCCGTCTCCAGCATGTTGCGCCGCAGATAGAAGACGACGGCCGCGCCGAGCGCGCCGATGATGAACGGGATGCGCCAGCCCCAGCTGTGCAGCGCGTCGTCGGACATCGTGCGCTGGAGGATGATCTGGAGGCCGAGGCCGAGGATCTGTCCGGCGGTCATCGAGACGTACTGGAAGCTGGAGGCGAAGCCGCGGTGCCGGGGGGCGGACGCCTCGGTGAGATAGGTGGCGCTGGCCGCGTACTCACCGCCGACGGACAGTCCCTGGAGCAGCCGGGCGATCAGCAGGACGGCGGCGCCTCCGTAGCCGGCGACTCCGTAGGTGGGCGCGATCGCGATGAGCAGGGCCGATGCGGACATCAGGGTGACGGTGAGGGTCAGCGCGGCCTTGCGGCCCTTGCGGTCGCCGACCCGGCCGAGGAGCCAGCCGCCGACCGGGCGCATGAAGAAGCCGACCGCGAAGATGCCCGCGGTGTTCATGAGCTTGGCGGTGTCGTTCCCCTCGGGGAAGAACGCGCCCGCGAAGTAGGTGGCGAAGCTCGCGTAGACGAACCAGTCGAACCACTCGACCATATTTCCGGCCGACCCGACCCAGATCTTCTTCCAGTGCTCTCGTCCCATGGGGGGAAACCGTGCCGGAGGGGTCCCGGGGCGACAAGGGTTGCACGGGCAACGATGAGATGTACTTGCGTGCGTTGCGTTCCCCCGGTGGTGACGGGCCGGATACGGCCTTTCAAACCTCCGCACACAGAAGCGATTCCGCCAGGAATTCGCTTACGTGACCGAGAACTTGCGCTCGCCCGGTGTCGGCGGGACCGCCCACGACATGGACGCTGAAGCCGTCGAGGAGAGTACGCAGCCGGGTGGCGAACCGGTCGGGGTCGACGGGCCGGAACTCCCGTTGGCACACCCCCTCGTCGAGCAGTGTCACCAGATCCCGATGCCAGGCGCTCCCGATCGCCGCCTGACGGGCGCGGGCGTCGCCGTCCGCGTTCCGTGAGCGGTTCCAGACCTCCAGCCAGAGGCTCCAGTGGGGGTCGCGCGGCCCCTCCGGGACGTACAGCTCGATATACGCGGTGAGGCGTTCGGCGGCGGGGGCGTGCCGGGAGAGCAGCGCCGCGCGCCGGGCGCCGAGACGGCTGCCGCTCCACTCCAGGGTGCGCAGGAGGAGTTCGTCCTTGGTGCGGAAGTAGTAGAGGAGGTGCCCGCTGCTCATTCCGACGTCCCGGCCGAGTCCGGCCATGGTCAGCCGCTCGATGCCCCGTTCGGCGATGGTGGCCATGGCGGCGGCGAGGACGGCTTCCCGGGGCGGGGCGACGTTGCGCCGCCGGGCGGGCGTCATACCCGGGCCTTCGGCGTACGGGCCCTGGCGGGCGCGAACCCCGGCCCCGGCGCGGGGAGCGAGCGGGTCACGGACCGCGGGCCCGGCCCGGGGAGGGGGCGCCTGGCGGGGAGTGGGCACGCCGGACCGCCGTCGCCGATCGCGTGGAGCAAGATCTGCACGCGTATGTTCTACCCGATCTTCATCAGCCACCGTGGGGGATCCGGACACCCCGGACCAGGGGCGACGCGACGCGTGTCACCCCTGGCCGCGAAGACCGGCCGGAAAGGATCTTGACGACCCGGACGCCGCCGCGCGCGGGCAGGGGGTCAGCCCAGTTCGTGCATCCAGCCGTGCGCGTCGGCCGCGACTCCCGTCTGGATGTCGAGCAGCGCCTTGCGCAGCTTCATCGTGACCTCGCCCGGCTGCCCATCGGCCTGGGTCCAGTCCCCGCCCGCGGACCGCACCGAGCCGACCGGGGTGATCACCGCCGCCGTACCGCAGGCGAAGACCTCGGTCAGCGTGCCGTTCTCCGAGTCGCGCCTCCAGTCGTCGGTGGAGATCCGGCCCTCCGCGGACTCGTAGCCGAGGTCCTTCGCGAGCTTGAGCAGGGAGTCACGGGTGATGCCGGCGAGGAGCGAGCCGGTCAGCTCCGGGGTGACGATGCGGTTCCCGTACACGAAGTACAGATTCATCCCGCCCATTTCCTCGACCCACTTGTGCTCCAGCGCGTCCAGCCAGACGACCTGGTCGCAGCCCTTCGCCGCCGCCTCGGCCTGGGCGAGCAGGGAGGCCGCGTAGTTGCCGCCGGTCTTGGCGAAGCCCATGCCGCCGGGGACCGCGCGGACGTAGTTCTCGGAGAGCCAGACGGAGACGGGGCGGACACCGCCGGGGAAGTACGCGGCGGCCGGGGACGCGATGACGAGGAAGAGGTACTCGTTCGCGGGCTTCACCCCGAGGCCGACCTCGGCCGCGATCATGAAGGGGCGCAGATAGAGCGATGCCTCGCCGCCGTGCGCCGGGACCCATGCCTTGTCCTGCTGGACCAGGGCGTCGCAGGCCGCGATGAAGGTCTCGGCCGGCAGCTCAGGCATCGCCAGCCGGCGGGCGGAGCGCTGGAAGCGCTCGGCGTTGGCGTCGGGGCGGAAGGTGGCGACCGTCCCGTCGGGGCGGCGGTACGCCTTGAGGCCCTCGAAGATCTCCTGTGCGTAGTGCAGGGTCATATTGGCGGGGTCGATCGAGAGCGGCGCATACGGCGTGAGCTGCGCGTCGTGCCAGCCCCGCCCCTCCGTCCACTTGATCGTCACCATGTGGTCGGTGAAGTGGCGGCCGAACCCGGGGTTGGCCAGGATCGCCTCCCGCTCTGCGTCGGACAGCGGATGGGAGGAGGGCTTCAGCTCGATCGTGGGCGTCGTCATGAGTGCAATGTCCTTCACCGGTTGGTTTGTGACGGACCGCGCTCACGCCGCTACAGGTGCTAGGACGTCCGAGTACTCCCGCGTACCACGGTCCGCCTCGATTATCACTGATCACTCGAACTGTTGAGCGCGAGAAGGGGTGGAACGACAACAAAGGGGACAACGGCGTGAAAACGGTCCAGGGATGATGGTGACACCCGGAGCCGCACAGGAGAAGCCGCCGGGTGCTTGTGCGACCCGGCGGCTTCGTGGAAGCGTCGGGTCAGCCCGCTACTCGTACCGCGAGCGCGTCGCCGATCTCCTCGGTGGTACGGACGGTCGTGCCGCGTTCCGCGAGGTCGGCGGAGACGGCGTCCTCGACACGGACGGCCTCGGCCTCGAAGCCGAGGTGCCGCAGCAGGAGGGCGACGGAGAGAATCGTGGCCGTGGGGTCGGCCTTGCCGGTGCCCGCGATGTCGGGCGCCGAGCCGTGCACGGGCTCGAACATCGACGGGAACGCGCCCGTCGGGTTGATGTTGCCGGAAGCGGCCAGGCCGATACCGCCGGACACGGCGGCGGCGAGGTCGGTGAGGATGTCACCGAAGAGGTTGTCGGTGACGATGACGTCGAAACGCTCCGGCTGGGTGACGAAGAAGATCGTCGCCGCGTCCACATGCAGATAGTCGGTGGTGACGTCGGGATACTCCTGGCCGACCCGGTCGAAGATGTTCTTCCACAGGTGGCCCGCGTAGACGAGGACGTTGTTCTTGTGGACCAGGGTCAGCTTCTTGCGGGGGCGGGCGTTGGCCCGCTCGTAGGCGTCGCGGACGACGCGCTCCACCCCGTACGCGGTGTTCAGGCTGACCTCGGTGGCGACCTCGGCGGGGGTGCCGGTGCGCAGCGAGCCGCCGTTGCCGGTGTACGGGCCCTCGGTGCCCTCGCGGACGACGACGAAGTCGATCTCGGGGCGGCCGGCCAGCGGGGTCGCGGTGTTCGGGAACAGCTTCGACGGACGCAGATTGACGTAGTGATCGAAGGCGAACCGGAGCTTGAGCAGCAGCCCCCGCTCCAGTACGCCCGATGGCACGGTCGGGTCGCCGATCGCGCCGAGCAGAATCGCGTCGTGGCCCTTGAGGGCCGCCAGCTCCGCGTCGGGGAGGGTTTCACCCGTGCGGTGCCAGCGCTGGGCGCCGAGGTCGTACTCCTTGGTCTCCAGCTTCACATCCTGCGGAAGCACGGAGGACAGGACTTTCAGGCCCTGGGCCACGACCTCCTGGCCGATGCCGTCACCGGGGATCACTGCGATGTTGAGGCTGCGAGACATGATGGCACCCTACTAGTCGTCCCAGCCCATGACACCGCGCGTCCACTTTTTGGACATGGGCCTTGTGGTGGACGTGCGTCGGAGCTTCAGGCCCTGGGTACCAGGGTCCGTCCTCAAACGCCGGACGGGCTGATTTTTGGACCAGGAAGAGCCTAGTGGCCGGTGGCGCCGCCGTTGTCGCGGCGGTCCAGGGCGCGCTGGAGGGCCGCGGCGGCGTTCTTGCGGTCGGACTCGCTCGTACGGCGGGAGGCGTGACGGACTCGGCGGGCGGTCTCAGCGGACATGATGATCGACTCCTTGAGATCAATGAGATTTCGAAGGCGCCGGGTGGGGCGGGGAGCGTGCCGCAGGGGTTGCCTGCCGGGGGCACGGGCTCACGACCGCCATTCGCTGGATCGAGCGAGACGTTCGGCTGCTACCAAGCTAGGACAGGTACGCGCTTCTGTCTCCACAAATAGTCGGACTTCCTACTATCTGAGACGGCGATCATGGAAGGGGCAGGTCAGCGAGGTCCGCTCCTGGAGTGGTGGGGGCGGGCCCGGGTCGGTGGCCACGGACCGGCGGCCCGGAGCCCTGGCGGGAACCCGGGTCGGCCGCCACGGACCGGCGGCCCGGCGTCCGGCCGCCCTGGCCGGTCCCCCGAGCCGCTCCCGGCTCCCGGATCCCCGGCGAGTTCGGCGGGGGGTCAGTGCGGAGCGGAGGTGTGGACGGTGCGCGACGACTCGTTCATACGCTGGAGCCTCTCAGGCCCCACGGATCGCGGATACTCATGAGCGAACTGAGTATCCGTCCCGTGTTGACACCCCGGGCACCGGGCGACAGTTGGCCCCATGAACGGCCTCTACGCTCTCAAGCCCTGGTACGCGGCCCGGCTCTCCGGAGTCCGCGGCGCGCTCGCCCGCCGTGCCGTGTCGCCGGACACGCTCACGGTGGCCGGTGTGGTGTGCGCGGCCGGTGCGGGCGCGGCGCTCGCCTGGCTGCCCGCCCCCGTGGCCGTACTCCCGGTCGCTCTGCTGCTCGCGGCCCGGCTCGCGTTCGCCAATCTCGACGGCGCGCTCGCCCGCGACACGGGCCGCACCACCCGGCGCGGCTCGCTGCTCAATGAACTCGGCGACCGGGCCGCCGACCTGGTGGTGCTGGCCGGGTTTCTGACGCTGGCGCCGCCGGGGCTGGTCGCGGTGGCCGCGCTGGCGGCGACGCTGCCGTCCTGGGTGTCGCTGGCGGGCGCGGCGGCCGGGGCCCCACGCCGCAACGGCGGCCCGGTCGGCAAGACCGAGCGCTGTCTGCTGGTGGCGGTCGCCGCGGCGACGGGATGGGCGGTGCCGGTCCTGATCGTCATCGCGGCCGGTTCCGCGCTCACCGCGCTGGTCCGTATCGGGTGGCTGTGGAAGGAACTGGCCGCATGAACGGGGTCATGCTCGCGGGTGAGGCGATGGGGCGGGCGGTTCCGCTGGTCGCGGGCGCGCTGGGGGCGAGCGGGATCGCGGTCGCCGCGCTCCCCTCCCGGGTCCGGATGCGGGCGGAGCTGCGCAGGCGCTGGCGCACGTGGGCGATCGCGGCTCCGGTGTTCCTGGGGGCGCTGTTCCTGGGTGCGGGCGGGGCGTTCGCGCTGG
>NZ_JBSGUP010000365.1:0-8219 GCF_053607985.1 Streptomyces sp. NPDC055078 | reverse complement strand
GGCTAACAGGATTTGAACCTGTGGCCTCATCCTTATCAGGACCCGATGCAGAAAAGGCATCGCCGCTGGTGAGTGAATTCCCTGCTCAGCCAGCACCTACGCCCTTCTACATCGCAGATACCCGCCGGACCCCTATGGAACCCAGCCCGTTCCCGGGGTAGTTCCGGGGTAGCAGCGGGGTACCACGACCCCCTAGCTGACCAGGCGCAATGCCCGCTCGGGCCGCCGCCGGCCGCCCCGACGCCAATCATCCATCGCCGCCAGAACCTGCCCCGCGCAGTCCGCCGCAGCATGCGTGTACAGCCAGGTGACCTGACCCGCGCGCTCGTGCCCGAGGATCTCCTGCGTCACAACCTCCGGCACCCCCCGGGCGTGCAACCGGGACGTGAGCGTGTGCCGCTGGTGGTGAAAGTCGGGCCACCAGTCGACCCTCTCCTCCTGGACCTTCCGCATCCGCCCCGTCGTCGGGTCCGGCTTCTGCACGGTGACCTTCCGCACCGTCTTGCGGGCGACCCCCGCGGCCTCGATGGCGTCGATCCACCGCCGCCGGACCGTCGAGCGCCGCAACGGGGCACGGTACGGCCGCCCCGTACGGCGGCACTTGCCGTTGCGACCGTGGAACACCAGCTCGTCCTCGCGGAGCCCGTCACCAGGCTCGGACTCGACCCGGCTTGCGTTCGGCGATGCGGCCAGGACCTCGCGCAGCACGGCGACAGCCAGCCCGGTGAGGGGCACCGTGCGGAGGCCGGCGCTGGATTTCGGGTACCTCTTCCTCTTGATACGGCCGCCAACTTCCGTCAGGACTTCGCGGACCTGGAGACGCCGGCCCTCCAGGTCGACCCAGCACCAGCGGAGTCCGGCGATCTCGCCGAAGCGGAGCCCTGTCTCCTGGGCGAGGACCTGAACGTTGTGCAGCCACTTGGGGAGGCAGGCCCGGATGCGCCAGAGCTGCCCGTATGTCGGGGGCTTCCGGTCTTCAGGGTGCTTCTTTTTGATCTTGGGCATCTTGACGCCCTCGGCGGGGTTGAACGGGATGCGGCGGTCGCGCTTGGCGGCTTCGAGCATGCGGTCGAGGATCTGGAAGGTCTTGACCACGGACGACGGGGCGAGGGGACCGCCGTTCTCGTCGACCAGGCCGTTGACCCAGAGCTGGATCTCCCGCCACTCGAACTCGTAGAGGCGCAGGCTGCCGAAGTGGGGCTCGATGTGGTTCCGCCACGACCTGAGGTCACGGTCCTGGGTCGTCTCCTGGCCAGTCTGGGTGGGCCACCAGAGACTGTGCCAGTGACAGAGGGTGATCTCGCCCCGAGCTGGGTCGATCCAGGTGCGCTGGCGGATCTCGGTGTGGGTCTGCTCCAGGAAATGCACCGCTTCGGTCTCGGTGGGCCAGTTTTTGCTGCGGCCCCGGCCGTGGGGGTCGGTGTATCGGGCTTCCCAGGTGCCGATGTGCTCGACAGCGGGCGGCCGGTCGCCTGGAAATTTCCTCAGGCACGGCGGGCAGCCGCACTTCATCGACGGGTTGGGCCGAGGGTTCTTGGTCTCGCGCGGGTTTGCAGTGCTCCTACGAACCACGGTTGTTTCCCTACTGATCAGTTAAGACGCGGCCACCTCCTGTCTGCTCGCCCGGTAGATACACGGGGTCGCCGCAGAAGCAGGCGAGGCCGGCGCTGGATGTCGGTGCGCCGAGGTCGATCGTCAGGAGCGCGCGCAGTTCCATGATCAGTAGGTGATGGTGGGTTCCCCGTGGGACAAGGATTTTGACCTCGTCTGGGTCCCAGACTGCGATCTCCGGCAGTGCGTCATCGACCTCGATGATGCGGATGCACACAGGTGTCCCCCAGGATGCGCGGTGGCATGGAGCCCGGTGCGGGAGGACAGCGGGAAGGCTGAGGCTACGCCTATGTGGTGATGCTGTGGAAGTTTTTCATTGGATATGTTCTGAAGAAGAGAAAACCCTCCCTATTAGGCAACCCTTAGTGACTTATCGGGCAGATGCTCGCATAGCCTCGGCGGCCTGCATCAGGGCCCGTTGGGACTCGGTGGGCAGCTCGCGGTAGATGCGCAGGAGTCGCTGTTCGCGCTCGGCAGTCGTTGGCCCGGGCACGGTCCGGCCGGCGGCGGTGAACATCTCGCGCGGTGTGACATTCACATGCCAAGTCCGGAACGTGTCAGCGAGGGACCGCAGGTCGTCCGGGGGGATACGCGAGGTACCGCGGGCCCGTGTCATCCAGGCGTTCAGCGTCGCGTACTTGACGCCGGCCGCCGACGCCAGCTCTTTCTGCGTTTTGTCGGCTTCGGCGAGTAGGCGTGTGAGTAGTGCTGCCAGGTCCTCGCCGCTGGGGGCGGGGTCCTCGGCGGCAGTGGCGCCGGGGCCGCGGGGTCCTGTAGTCACCCTGGGAGTTTCGTCTATTTGTATCTACATCCGCAAGTAGATCGGGGATACGCAGGCCCGATTTCACCGCCCCTTTGCTTTCTACATGCCCCCTGTGTGCCCTTGTGGGGCACATCTGGCGCGCCACAGACCACAGTTGACCCAATCCACATCTACATGCAGACTGTAGATAGTGCAGGTCAACGGGTCCTGCGCACTACCACCCATGCCCATGGCAGAGGTTCCACCATGCGACGACTGGAAAGCGGTCAGCCCCTCCGGGACGCCATGAAGGCGGCCGGGATGGGCATCCCCGCCCTCGCCGCCAAGACCAAGGAGATCGACCCCGAGGGCCATGGCCTGTCCGGGTCGTACGTCGGGTTCATCGTCGGCGCGGGCAAGACCTCCCGTGACGAGTGCAGCGACCGGGCCGCACAGCTCATCGCCGCCGCACTCGACCAGGAGGTCGGCGCGCTCTTCGAGACGGTTGTCTACGTGCTCGATGAATCTACATCCACACGCAGAACGCATGTCACGCTTTCGCGGAATCGGGGCCGGGCCGTCCCGGAGCACCTGATGACGCAGAAGGAGCTGGCTGCCTACCTGCGGAAATCGATGTCCTGGATCGACCGCCAGGTCCAGGAGGCCAAGGCGCGCGGCGAGATCTGGCCGGGCCTGTTCTACGTCGGCGAGAGCCGCCGGTTCGACCCGGCTGAGGTTCTGGCCAGCCAGCAGATCCAGCACGCGACTGCGTGATCACTCAGAGCGGGGTCGCCCGCACCGCCAAGTACAGGGCGACCCCTGCGACCACCCACACCCAGAGAAGGAGAGGCAGCCGTGAAACCACAGGCTAGCCCCAAGATCCACCGGCCGGAGGCGGAGGCGGAGCCGGACCTCATCGTCCGCGCCCGCAACGGCGACCCCGAGGCATTCGCCACCCTCTACAACGAGCACCACGGCGACGTGGCGCGCTACCTGCGGAGCAGGGTCCGCGACCAGCACACCGCCGAGGACCTGACGCAGGAAGTCTTCCTCCGCGCGCTGCGCCGCATGTCGACGTTCTCCGGGCACGGCTTCGGCCCCTGGCTGGGGACGATCGCCCGCAACATCGCCATCGATCACTCCCGCTCCAGTCGCGTGCGGCTGGAGGTCCCGGTGGACGCGGTGGGAGAGGGTCACCAGGTCGCCGCGAGCGCGGAGGACTCCGCGCTCCACGAGATCGGGCGGGTGGATACCGCTGCCCATATCGCGGCAGCCATGACGACGCTGACGGTGCCCCAGCAGCAGTGCCTCCGACTGCGGTACCTGGAGAACCAGTCGATCTCTGAGACGGCGACGGCCACGGGCCGGACCGTGGGGGGCGTCAAGACGATGACGTACCGCGCGGTTCAGGGGATGGGCCGCGCTCTGCGGTCTGCCGGGATGGTGACGGCGGCGTGAACCGGAATCTTCCCCAGGTGATCAAGACGGTCCGCGAGACCGTCGGCTGTTCGGAGGCGTACGCGGTCCAGGTCGCGCACGCCCTGGACCGGGCACAGCTCGTGGTGGACCCGGAGCGCTCGTACGGCGTCCTCCTCCGCCGGGAGCCGAGCGGTGGCTGGTCGACCCAGTCCCGTACGGAGCGGCAGACGCAGGCGGCTGCCTGGGCTGCGGCATGCTCCCGCGCTGCTGCGCTGGCCGAGCAGATCCGTGCGGAGTGCGGGCCCGACTCCGGCCTGATGTCCGTACGGAGCGATGGCGCACAGGTTCTCGTCACGGTGCAGGTGACCGCTGCGGAGCAGTGGGGCCAGTGGCGCCAGTACCTCGGCATCACGGCCGAACCCGAGCGGAAACCGCTGCCGTACGCGTACGTGGGGTCCGGTCACCGGGCCGGTGTCGCGGTCAGCGTGGTCGCGTACGACGCTCCGCAGGTCGAGGCCCGTACGACTGCCGCCGCCCGGATGCCGTACCGGCACGGGGGCATCGTCTACGACCTGGCACTCCCGCAGCAGGACATGGACGGCGACGTCTGGGATTACGCCGAGTGCCGTGCGGACGGTATGCCGCTGCTGACGATGCGCGGGGCGAGCGGTGAGCGGTGCTCGCTGGCGCACATCGTGGACTACGTGGGCCCGTTGGCGGCCGTGCGGGCGTCGTCCGCTCCGGCGCTGGTGTCGTCTGCCGTCGAGGGTGGTGACACCGAATGACGCACTCTCATCTGGCAGAGGTGGTCACCGCGGCGATCCTGGGCACGGTGCCCGGAGCCATCGCGGACCACACGACGGTCTCGGTCGAGCACGCGTATCTCGCGGCGGGGCAGCCGAGCCTGGACACCTGGACTGGTGGCGTCGAGTCCCTGGCGGACCGGATCGTGACCGCGCTGCACGGAGAGCTGGGGAAGGACACCCGCGAGCCGGGCGAGTCCACTCCGGCCCTCGGTGAGTTCCTGGCCTGTGGCAACCCCCGGTGTGACCGGGGCGAGTGGGCGGCCAAGGCCGCCGAGCGCGGCTGGGAGGAGAAGCAGGGCGGGCGGTGGCTGTGTGCGCAGTGCGCGGCTGACCGGGCTGACTTTCTCTCCATGGCGGACGGCACGCGGCAGGAGATTCTCCACGAGCACATCGTGGCTGCCGGTGGCCGCTGGTCGACCAGTCGAGTGCTCCAGACGTACCGGCCGCTCGGGATCCGGGTCACGCGGTACGCGGCCCGGTCCGACCTCGCCGAGCTGCACCGCCAGGGCCACCTGACGCTCCACGACCAGGACCCGAACCGCCGCTTCTACACCGCTGCGGGAGGCTCCGATGCCTGACCTGAGCACCCGGCGCGGGTACCTCCTAACCCGCATCCAGGAATCGGGCGGGACGTGGACCACACGACGCGCCGAGACGGTTCTCGCGCACAGCCCGTGGGGCCACCACCGGAACACCGCCAGGAAGGACCTGCGAGCCCTCGCCCGCGCCGGGCGTCTCGTCACCCAGGACCGCGACGGCCGCCGTACCTACACCGCTCCCCATCAGCTGACCGTGGACCAGCCCGCGATCGTCGAACTGTCCGACGCCCTGCTGACGCTGTCCGGCTGGTCGCTGACCGAGCTGGCCCCGGACTTCTACGGCATCAGCCACATGGAGATCGGCGGCTGGGCGCCGGAGGGCTGGGACCGTGCGTCGATCTCGTGCGGCACCAACCGGCTCGTTCGCGCCGAGCTGCCCGGCACCGGCAGCATCACCGAGCCGGTGAACGTCGAGGTCGAGGCCAAGTACCACGGCACGGACCGGGCGTTCGTCAAGGTCCGGTGGCAGCACCTGCGGTACCCGGCGGACTGGCTGGACACCCTGCGCACGACGGGCAAGCTGCCCGCCCCGATCGGCGGTGGCGTCTGATGCCTCGCATCGCCTACACGGACATCAAGTTCCGATCGGCCAGCCTGAACCTGATCCGCACGGCGGAGACCATCTGTAGGGAGTACGCCGAGCAGGGCTTCGACCTCACCTTGAGGCAGTTGTACTACCAGTTCGTCGCGCGCGGGTACATCGCCAACAAGCAGTCCGAGTACAAGCGGCTCGGCAGCGTCGTCAACGACGCGCGCCTGGCGGGCCTGCTCGACTGGGACTACATCGTCGACCGCACCCGGAACCTGCGCGGTCTGTCCCACTGGGACAACCCCGCGTCCGTGATCCGATCAGCCGCCTACGGCTACCGCACGCACCGGTGGGCCGACCAGCCGTACCGCGTCGAGGTGTGGATCGAGAAGGATGCGCTGGTCGGCGTGATCACCGGGGTCTGCCAGCGGAATGACGTTGACTTCTTCTCCTGCCGGGGCTACACCTCTCAGTCCGAGCTGTGGGGAGCCGCTCGCAGGCTGGCCCGGTACGAGCAGCAGGGGCAGAAGCCCATCGTGATCCACCTAGGGGATCACGATCCGTCCGGGGTGGACATGACCCGGGACATCGCCGACCGGCTGGAGCTGTTCGGTGCGGACGTCGACGTACGGCGGATCGCGCTGAACATGCACCAGGTCGAGCAGCACCGGCCGCCGCCGAACCCGGCCAAGCTCACCGACTCCCGAGCCCGCGGTTACATCCGGCAGCACGGGACCAGCAGCTGGGAGCTGGACGCCCTCGACCCCACGATGCTCGACCGACTCATTGAGGACGAGATCTGGGCCTGGCGCAACGCGTCCCTGTGGGAAGCGGCCACCGAGGCGATGGAGCACGAGCGCGCTCTCCTCCAGCAAGTGTCTAGGCGCTGGACAGACGTGGTCGAGCTGATCTCGGAGGCCGGTGAGAACCGGTGAGCGCGTACTCCCGTATCTACCAGGCCCTCACCCGGAGCGGCACGCCCGCCCCCGAGGCGGCGGCCGACCTCGCCGAGCTGCGCGCGGAGATCGGGGCCGAGCTGGCCGCCGGCCTCCAGGCGCACGCGACCGAGGCGTACGCGCCGACCGAGGCCGACACCCGCGGTGTCGCGCGGCTGAAGAAGCGGCGGTACGCCGTCGCGTCCCGCGCTGCCGACTGGATCACGCAGGCCACGGCGACCGGCCGCCTCACCACCACCCCGAACCAGCACACCCGGAGCACACCGTGACGTTCAGCTTCGCCCCCGCAACCCGCGAACAGGCCAAGGCCCGCATCGGACTCCAGGGCCCCGCCGGGTCCGGCAAGACCAAGTCCGGCCTCCGCATCGCCGAGGGCCTCTCACAGGGCGGCCCTATCGGCGTCATCGACACCGAACGCGGCAGCGCCCTCACCTACGCCCCCGTCCCCGGGCGCCCGGACCTCGGCGGCCACGAGTTCGGGCACATGCCGATGGACACCCACGACCCGCGCCACCTCATCAAGGCCATCGACGCCGCGAAGCAGGCCGGGATCGCAGTCCTGATCGTCGACTCCTGGTCGCACTTCTGGAACGGCCGAGGCGGCCTCCTCACCATCGTCGAAGAGGCCGGACGCAAGCCGGGCGCTGGCGGCTCCTTCGGCGGCTGGCGCGAGGGCAACCCGATCGAGCAGGACATGCTCGACGCCCTACTCAACTACCCCGGCCACGTCATCGCCACGATGCGCACCAAGGGCGACTACGTCATCGAGGGCAAGAAGGTCACCAAGGTAGGCGTCAAGGCCGTTCAGCGCGAGGGCGCGGAGTACGAACTCGGCTTGATCCTCGACATGGTTGAGGGCACCGGCACGGTCACGAAGACCCGCTACACCCCCCTTGAAGGGATGACGCTCTACCACCCCGGCGAGGACCTGGCCGAGGTGATCCTCGAACAGCTCGGCCAGGGCGTCGACCCAGTCGAAGCCATCATGAACGAGCTGACGGCCGAGAGCCTGACGTACCAGGGCGCGCGGTCTCTGCACGCCAGGGCGAGAAACCGCGGCCTCCTCAGCACGGGACAGCTCCACCCCAGGACAGGGGAGCCGTCGACGATCGAGGCACTGATCGTCGAGTACGGCTCGGCGCTGAAGGCCGCCGAGGAGACCCCCGTCCCCGCCTCGGCTAAGACGGGGCAGGCTCCCCCCGCGCCTGAGGCGACCTCCGGCGTCGGCCAGCAAGAGCAGTACGGCGGCGACGGCCAGGAGCAGGCCCCGCACACGCCGCCCGGCCCGACCTCCGGCGAGGGCGCGACGGCTCCGCAGATGCGGAAGATCTTCGCGAGCTTCAAGGACCTCGATTTCACCGGAGACCGCGACCGTCGCCTCCGTGCGATCGGCCTCCTGATCGGCCACGAGATCGCCTCGCAGAACGAACTCACCTTCGGTGAGGCATCCGACCTGATCGAGATCCTGGGCGGCTTCGACAGCCCGGACGGCTTCAAAGAGCACCTGAACGACCTCCTGGCCAAGGCCCAGCAGCCCGTTCCCGCCTGATCCACCAC
>NZ_JBSGUP010000364.1:0-8270 GCF_053607985.1 Streptomyces sp. NPDC055078 | reverse complement strand
GGGGCGCGGTACTGCTGCCGAACATCGACGACGACACCAGGCGCTGCCCGGTACGCGACCGCGCGGGCAGGCCGCTGACCGACGCTCAGCTCGCCGGATGCAACGACGCGGCGGACACGGTGGTGAACGGGGCGAGCGACGCGGCCGACCTGGCGCGGCTGCGTACCGTACCGAACCGCAGGGCCGCGGCCGGCACCACGGGCAGGGTCGCCTTCGTCGGCAAGGCCAGGGCACGGCTGTTCATCAAGCGGGCGGGCCGGTGGCAGCACCTGACGCCGGCGGCCCGGCTGACCACGGCCGAACTGCGCTCCGGTGTGGAGCTGGGCATCGAGGCCACCGATGTGGTGCGGGACGCCAAGGTCTGGGACGGCAGGGTCCTGGTCCGCTTCAGCGTCACCCGGGGCAGGACCACCGCGCGGGACGACGTCCTGCTGAAGACCGCGCCGGTCCTCACCCACCACCACCGGCAGAAGGCCCAGGAAGTCCTGGTCACCAAGGTGCCCCCGCTGCCCGACGATCCGGAACTGACAGCCGAGCAGCACCGCTTCGTCACCTCTGTGGAGCGCGAGGTGAAGGCTGCGGGCATCACCGCGCCGGTGCGGAAGTTCACCTCGTACGGCGACCCGTGGGCACAGGACTTCGTCGAGCCCGGCTATGTCGGCATGACAGGACCGGGTGGCCGGATCCACTCCCTGCGCGTACTGATCCGCTCCGCGCAGCCCGACCGCCGGGCCGGGCGCGAACTCTTCGAGAAGCTGCGCGGCAAGGATGTGGGCGTCGTCCAGGTCGCCGACCCGCGGCCCACCGAGGAGTGGACGCTCAACTCCATGGGCAATCTGGAGACCATCCCGCCCTACGCCCACCGGGGCAAGGAGTACCCGGCCGGGCGCATCATCATGGGCCACCGCCCCGACACCGGGTCCCTGCCCGCAGGGTCGATGCGGACCTTCCTCTCCTCACAGGGTGCCCAGTCGCCGCTGTTCCTCGACACGGGCTGGCTGGAGGTGGGGCATGTGGACGAGTTCATCCAGTTCCTGCCCGCCAGGACCGCGCGCGGCTGGCGGATCGGCGTCGCCGACCCGCGCGCGGGAGTCGCGCTGCTGCGCAAGGCCCGCGCCGAAGGCCACGGCGCACAGCGGATGTTCTCCGTACCGGGGAAGTTCGGCTGGGCCGCGCCCAAGGAGACCATCGACCAGGTGCTCGACGGCCCGGCCTTCCAGGACGACAACAGGCTGGCGGCCGAGCGGATCGACGCCGCTCTGCGCATCCTTAAGGCGGAGACGGGTGTCACCGACGCCGAGATCATCCGGCTGCCGGGCCTGTACACCCGCGGCGACCTGAGCAGGTCAGGGCTGACCAGCAGCCGTAAGCTCCGCCAGCTCGGCGGGGACGTCTTCGACCGGTCCCCGCGCGGCAGCGGCGGCAGCGGCGGCAGCACCAGCGGCGGCCCTCAGTCGTCCGCGGGCGACCGGGCGGCCCCCGGTACCCGGAAGGCCGGTGCGTACGTCCCGGGCGCGGTCAACGGCGTCGTCCTGAGCGACTCCCGCTATCTGTCCGCCCGGCAGTGGGGCCCGGTCATCGGCGGCAAGGACCTCTTCGGGACGGCCGTGAGCGCCGCGTACGCCCGTGCGGGTTTCACCACGGCGTACATCGACGACTGGTACACGTACCACCGGGGCTCGGGTGAGGTGCACTGCGGAACCAACACACTGCGGGACACCTCCAGGCCGTGGTGGAAGCGGTCGTAGCCACCCGGCCCGACAGACCCCTCCCGCGTACGAGCCGGTGCGCGGAGGCCCGACCAAGGTGATCGTCCCGCGGCCCACGGCCGCGCGGGACACCCGGCGGCGTCGGCCTCCCCGGCCGGTGAAGAGCACCCCCGGCCGACGCCCTCGGCACCAGCACCTTGGGCACTCGGGCACCGGGCACCCGGGCAGAACCGCTCCCTCGGCAGAACAGCTCCCTCGATCTGCGTTCTCGCAGGTCGAGGGAGCTTTTTGGAAGTGGAGCCTAGGGGAGTCGAACCCCTGACATCTGCCATGCAAAGACAGCGCTCTACCAACTGAGCTAAGGCCCCGGACGGTGGGTACGGCCGAGCAACGACCAGGCGTTTCGGCCCCCGCCGCAGACCAGAGTACCGGGTGACCCCCGTGATCCCGCAAAAGGATTGGGGCTGCCGAGGGACGACCACTCTCCGTAAGATGCACCACAAGGTTCGCAGCAGCGAAGCCCGCTTGGGGAAGCGATGGGGAGACGCACATGGACGCCGCTCAGCAGGAAACCACAGCCAGAGCCAGAGAGCTGCAGCGCAGCTGGTACGGGGAGCCGCTGGGGGCCCTCTTCCGCAGGCTGATCGACGATCTGGGGCTGAACCAGGCCCGTCTCGCCGCCGTCCTCGGACTGTCGGCTCCGATGCTCTCCCAGCTGATGAGCGGCCAGCGCGCCAAGATCGGCAACCCGGCGGTGGTCCAACGCGTCCAGGCGCTCCAGGAGTTGGCGAGCCAGGTCGCGGACGGCAGTGTCAGCGCCGTGGAGGCCACCGACCGGATGGAAGAGGTCAAGAAGTCGCAGGGGGGATCCGTGCTGACCGGCACCAGCCAGACCACCAACAGCTCGGGGGCACCGACGGTGCGCCGGGTGGTGCGGGAGATCCAGTCGCTGCTGCGGTCCGTGTCCGCCGCCGGGGACATCATCGAGGCCGCGGACTCACTCGCCCCGACCCATCCGGAACTGGCAGAGTTCCTCAGGGTGTACGGGGCCGGGCGCACCGCGGACGCCGTCGCCCACTACGAGGCGCACCAGAGCTGACCACCGAGGCGGACCGAGCAGCACCAACGCCTCATGAGGGAACGGGGAGCGGACGCAGCGCCATGGGTGAGGTCTTCGCCGGCCGGTACGAACTGGTCGACCCGATCGGGCGCGGTGGTGTCGGCGCGGTCTGGCGTGCCTGGGACCACCGGCGCCGTCGCTATGTGGCGGCCAAGGTGCTTCAGCAGAGCGATGCGCACACTCTGCTGCGCTTCGTCCGCGAGCAGGCCCTGAGGATCGACCATCCGCATGTCCTCGCCCCGGCGAGCTGGGCGGCGGACGACGACAAGGTGCTGTTCACCATGGACCTGGTGAGCGGTGGCTCACTGGCGCATGTGATCGGCGACTACGGCCCGCTGCCGCCCCGCTATGTGTGCACCCTGCTCGATCAGCTGCTGTCCGGACTCGCCGCGGTGCACGCGGAGGGGGTCGTGCACCGCGACATCAAGCCGGCGAACATCCTGCTGGAGGCCACCGGAACCGGACGGCCGCATCTGCGGCTGTCCGACTTCGGGATCTCGATGCGCAAGGGCGAACCCCGGCTGACCGAGACCAACTATGTGGTGGGTACGCCCGGTTACTTCGCCCCCGAGCAGATGCGGGGCGCCGAGCCGGACTTCACCGCCGATCTCTTCGCGGTCGGACTGGTCGCGCTCTATCTCCTCGAAGGCCAGAAACCGGACTCCCGGGCCCTCATCGAGCACTTCGCCGGCCGGGGCACCCCCGGCGCGCCCCAGGGCATCCCGGAACCGCTGTGGCAGGTGCTGGCCGGGCTCCTTCAGCCGGACCCGGATTCCCGCTTCCGTACCGCCACCGGGGCGCGCAAGGCTCTCGCGACGGCCGGTGAGATGTTGCCGGAGCCCGGTCCCGACGACGAGCCGGTCGAGATCTTCGAC
Organism: Streptomyces sp. NPDC055078; assembly: GCF_053607985.1. NCBI lineage: Bacteria > Bacillati > Actinomycetota > Actinomycetes > Kitasatosporales > Streptomycetaceae > Streptomyces > Streptomyces sp. NPDC055078. The sequence goes on along the minus strand of NZ_JBSGUP010000364.1, from coordinate 4,566 downwards.
CAACTGGGGCCGCTTCCCTCAGGGTTCGGCCCCGACGGACCCGAGAACTCCGCCGCGCCGGAACCCTCCGCGCTCCAGCCCCCCGGCAGCGCACCGGGCATCCCGCACGCCCCGGCGCCCGACCACACCACCGGGCCCGGCACCCCGCAGACGCCCAGCGGTGCGCAGGCCGCCGTACCTCCCCTCGTACAGCCGCCCAGCGGTGCGCAGGCCGCCGTACCTCCCCTCGTACAGCCGCCCAGCGGTGCGCAGGCCGCCGTACCTCCCCTCGTACAGCCGCCGCATCCGCCGACGCCGACGGGCGGCTTCCCGGTGCCGCCGCCACCGCAGCAGCCGCCCACACCGCCGCCGCACCCGGTCCAGCCGGCCACGCCGCCCCCCATGGCCAGGCCCGCGGCCACGGAGCCGACACCGGCTCCCGCGCCGATGCCCGCCCCGGCGCCCGTGCCCGCACCCGAGCCCCTGCCCGCGCACGGTGAGTCCCTCTTCTACGCCTACGGGTCCGACCCGTCGCAGCCGGGAACCGCGCCGACCTCCCCGGTGCCGTATCAGACAACCCCCACTCACACGTACACCGCCCAGAGCCCCCAGGTCCCGCGCCCGGGGACGCCGGTTCCCCGGGCGGCCCGCAGACGCCAGGGGCCGCCGCTGAAGGTCGCTGTCCCGGTGCTGCTGCTCGCGATGGTGTGTTTCGCCGTGGGCTTCTGGGCACTGGCCCAGACCTGATGTCCCGGCCGCCGCGCACAGCGAGGTGCGGGCGCGGGCGCAGAGGGGCAGGTCACCGGGGCGGCCCGGAGGTGTCCTGCCGATCGACGGCACCCTCTGAAGTTCACTAACGCAAGCGTTCGATTTGCTGTCGCGAATGGACTCGCTGTGTCGAGATCCGGCCCCGGACAGCACGAAGCCCCGGCCGCTCCAGGCGACCGGGGCTTCACCCAAGACTGCTGCGTCTCACACACCCGAACCTGCGGGCACGGAGTCGGTCGCCTCCGTCCACAGATCCTGCTCGGCGCGATCCGCCTGGATCTGGCGGTACACGAGGAGCCCGCCGATGGCGGCCAGTGCGACCAGGAGAAGCTTCTTCACCGCGCGACCTCGTCTTTCCTTGACGTATGAGGACTTCTGCCGCCCGACTATACACACCGACCGATACCGATCGGTGACCTACGTACGTCTTGCCCACGGCCCAACCGGACGCCTCAACAACGCGATCCGCCCGTACGAAGTCACTCCGTACGGGCGGAGTCGACACCGTGGGGCTAACCGGATGCCAACCAACGGCCGCATCCCGGCCAGAAATGGGCCCTACCTGTTTCGGCTGGAGTTTGCGCAGGTGAAAGGCGCTCGCTTCGGCCGCCTACGACTGATCCTCCACCCTGGCGCGTACGGGGGCACGGCCGGGCGGGCGGCCCCGAGCCGCGTTCGGTGCGCCGTCGGCCCGGCGGAGGGATGATGGGCCCCATGTCCGTACGCCGGGTCAGGGTCGTTTTCCCACGGTCCGGCCAGAACGAGATCCCTAAGGGGAGGTCTGCCATGAGCAGCTCCGAGAACAGTGGGCACGACGGATTCACGGCCGAAGAGCGGGCCGCGATGAAGGAGCACGCCCAGGAACTCAAGACCTCGGCACGCCGCAGATCGCGCGCGGACAAGGCGGCGGAGGAGGCGCGCGACGTACTCACGAAGATCGCCGAGATGCCGGACCCGGACCGGATCACGGCCGAACGCGTCCATGCCGTCGTCACGGCCAGCGCCCCTGCCCTCGCCCCGAAGCTCTGGTACGGAATGCCGGCCTACGCACTGGACGGCAAGATCGTCTGCTTCTTCCAGAGCGCCGCCAAATTCAAGTCGCGGTACGCGACTCTCGGTTTCAACGACCCGGCAAAGCTGGATGACGGCACCATGTGGCCCACCTCTTTCGCCCTGACCGAGGTGACCCCCGAGGCCGAGGCACGGATCGCCGCACTCGTGAAGCAAGCGGTGAGCTGAACCGCGTATGGCCCGGGGCTACTCCGGCTCCCGGGTGTACAGCAGGTCGCCGCCCTTGCCGTAGACAGCGGTGCGAATGTCGTGGTCGGCATGGTCCCCCCACGTGGCGAAGGTGTCGGCGACGGTTCTGGCCGTGTTCTCGTCGGTGTGATCGGTGATCAACATGCCCAGGTCGTGTGGGTTCTCCCAGGTGCCGGTGATCATGCCGATGTGCCCGACGACAGCGGTGCGCTGTTCCTGGCTGCCGTTCTCTTTGACCCAGGCGGTGAAGGTCTCCGCATCGGAGACGGCCATCCCTTCCGCAGTGGGTACGGGGAACCGCGGTGGAACAATCCGCTCGCCCTCCGGTTTCGCTTCCAGGAGGCCACAGCCGGACAGCAGTCCAGCGGCCAGCAGCAGGGCGAGTAAGCACGTGCGACGCATCATTCTCCTTCAAGGGAAGGCCCCGCGGGGAACTCACCGCAGGCCCCGACAGCAGGCGCCACCCGTCCATGTCGCCTCGTCGTTCCAGTCTGCTCGGTCGGCCCAGGCCCCGGTGCGTGCTGCGGACGCGATCGGCGAGTAATAGACGACGCACACGTTCGGTCACCGGCCGCGGCGCCGGTGACCCGCCGTCGTAGGCTGAATCCCGCACATGAGGGACAGGAGACTGAGGTGGCCGGGACGACACCGACCGAGACGATGGTGGCCGAGGTGATGGCCGAACTGGCCGAACTCGACGACCCGCGCACACGCGAGGTGAACGAGAAACACGGCGACGATCACGGTGTGAACCTCGGCAAGCTGCGCGCGCTCGCCAAGCGGCTGAAGACTCAGCAGGAACTCGCGCACAGGCTGTGGGAGACGGATGACACCGCGGCGAGACTGCTCGCGATCCTGATCTGCCGCCCGAAGGGGTTCGAGCGTGACGAGTTGGACATCATGCTGCGCCAGGCGCGCACACCCAAGGTGCACGGCTGGCTCGTAAACTACGTGGTGAAGAAGAACCCGCACGCCGAAGAGCTGCGCCTGACCTGGTCCGCCGATCCGGATCCGGTGGTCGCGAGCGCCGGCTGGGCCCTGACCACCGAACGCGTGACGAAGACGCCCGAAGACCTCGACCTGCCAGGACTGCTCGATGTCATCGAGGCGGACATGAAGGACGCCCCGGATCGCCTGCAGTGGGCGATGAACCACTGCCTGGCTCAGATCGGGATCGACCACGCCGAGCACCGCACCCGCGCGATCGGCATCGGCGAGCGCCTGGAGGTGCTCAAGGACTACCCGACTTCCCCGGGCTGCACATCTCCGTTCGCCCCCGTCTGGATCGCCGAGATGGTGCGCCGGCAGTGAGGTTGCGCTGTTCTCCCGGGGCCGTCACTCCCGGGGCGGCTTCTCCCGGAACCGCCTTTCCCGGAGCCGGTGTGCGAATGCAGCGTGTCCGTACTCCGTTTGATCCGGCGCGGCCTTAAGGCAGCCGCCTTCGCCGTCATCTGCGCGCCGGCACAGGCCGCTGCCCTGCCCCTCATGGTGAGGGGAAGGCCCTCTGCTCATGGCGAGAGGAAGGCCCTCTGGCCGCCCTCGCCGGACCACCACCCACCGATGGGGCGCACCCACGCGCACACCGCGTACCGGTGAGGTAACGGAATCCCCGGCACGTCTCCTGTTCACGGTCCGTCACCGATACATTCACGGTCCCCCCACATTCCATCCGGCACCGCATTGACGGGAATGGCGCGTATGAGCCAGCAGTACCCGGGCCCACAACAGCCCTACCAGCCGCACCAAGGCCCAGCGCCCTACCAACCACCCCGCCCGCCGAAGAAGAGCATGTCCACCGGGGCGGTCGTCGCCATCGTCATCGGCAGCGTCGTCGGCGGCCTCCTCCTGCTCGGCATCCTCGGCGCCGCCCTCTCGGACGACGACGCCGCCACCGCCAAGGGCAAGAAGGCCACCCCGACCGCCGAAGCCCCGGCGCAGCCGTCGAAGGCACCGAAGGCGGCCGAGCCGGAGAAGAAGAAGGCAGAGCCCAAGAAGCAGGCCGCGCCGGAAGCCGAGGTGAAGGTCACGGCGGCCAAAGCCCGCTTCACACCGGGCATCCTGCACGACGGCGGCGAGTACACCAGCGTGAAGGTCACGGTCACGAACAACAGCACCAAGAAGATCGACATCAACCCGCTGTACTTCACGATCACCGACACCAGCGGCACCAAACACAGCGCAGAGCTGGCCGTCGACGAGAACCAGATCGACACGATGGACCTCGCCCCCGGCGAGAACACCACCGGCATCATCACCGGCAAGGGCTCCTTCACCCCGAAATACGTGACCTACGTCGACGGCCTGATCGGCGACAGCGTGCGCGGCAACGTGAACTGACCGCGTCGGAGACGACACGCCTCGTCCGAAACCGAAACCGCCTCCGGCGTGCCCGGAAACAACTCCTCCCGAAGGACAACATGAGGTGAGGGCGCCTCCCAGGAGGGGAAACGCCCTCACCTCGGCTGATGTCATCCGTTGGTGTCATCCGTTGATGACAAAGACCCCCAGGCTTGATCGCCTGGGGGTCTTTTGGCTGGTGGGGCTAACAGGATTTGAACC
>NZ_JBSGUP010000363.1:7636-8271 GCF_053607985.1 Streptomyces sp. NPDC055078 | reverse complement strand
AGCCGTGAGCGGCCCCCAGGGGCTTGTGGGGCGTGCGGTGCTCAGGAGGTCAGTGGAGGCTGCGGGGGCCGCGGGGCGTCGGGGTGCGACTCCGGCCCGGCCGCGTCCGGCCGGATGACCTCGCCCTGGACGACCTTGCCGTCCGGTCGGCGCATCCGGGCCTGCTGAAACGCGTCCCCCAGGCTGCCCGGACCCGCCTCCCGCATCCTGCGCTCCAGCGAGCGTTCCGCGTACCGCGCCAGCCGGGTGCGGACGGGCGGCAGCAGGAGGACCAGGCCCGCCACGTCGGAGATCAGACCCGGCAGCATGATCAGCAGCCCGCCGAGCATCAGAAAACCATTGCCGCTGCTGCCGTTGTCCGTGGACGGCGGCCGTCCGCTCTGCTGCTGCTGAAGCGTCTCCGAGAGATTCTGGAAGGCCCGGCGCCCGGCGCGCTTGACGACGGTGCCACCGACGACGGCGCCGACGACGAGCAGGGCGAAGACTGTCAGCCCCCCGGCCGCGTTACCGACGGCGATCAGCAGCCAGATCTCCAGGACGAGCCAGGCCGCGACGGCGAGGGGAATGAGTCTGCGGGCACGGGAGCGCTGGGATCCGGGGGCGGTCGGGGGCATGGCGCCGGTCGTCATGCCTCC
>NZ_JBSGUP010000363.1:0-7626 GCF_053607985.1 Streptomyces sp. NPDC055078 | reverse complement strand
GCCTGGACACCCGCCGAAGCGGCGTAAAGGGGTGGTGAGAAAGATCGTTCCGCCTGCGGGCAGCCGGGGAGCCACGTCGGGGTCCGCGCCGCGAGCCAGCATCTGGGAGCCCGCGCCGCGAAACCAGCCCCGGAAGCCCGCGCCGCGAAACCAGCATCTGGGCCCGTGCCGCGAACCAGTCCCGAACCAGCGCCCGGGAGCGCGCGCCGCGAACCAGTCCCGGAAACCCGGCCGGTGGCCGGGCGCGGAAGCCCCGGCCCGGGATACGCGCCGGAACCGGCCTCGGGCCGGCGCCGCGCGCGGGAGCCGGGCACCCGCCGGGGAGCCGACCGCGAGGAAGGCCGTCAGCCGAGCGTCACCGGGAGGTACGGCCGCCGCGCAGCCGGTTCGCCTGGTGGGATACGCCCCAGCCGGCGACCCGCCACAGGGCCTCGACGGCGATGCCCCGGTTCATCTTGGAGTCGCCCATCTCGCGCTCCACGAAGGTGATGGGGACCTCCACCACGTGATATCCGGCCGCCACGGCCCGGCGGGCGAGGTCGACTTGGAAGCAGTAGCCCTGGGAGTCGACCTGGTCGAGCCCGAGCCCCCTGAGGGTCTCGACGCGGAAGGCACGGAAGCCCCCGGTGACATCCCGGATCGACAGGCCGAGGAGCAGCCGGGAGTAGGTGCTGCCGCCCCGGGAGATGAACTGGCGGTACCTGGGCCAGTTGACGATCCGGCCGCCGGGGACCCAGCGCGAGCCGAGGACCAGGTCGGCGCCCTTGAGGGCGGTCAGCAGCCGGGGCAGTTCCTCGGGCTGGTGGGACCCGTCGGCGTCCATCTCGATCAGTACGCCGTAGCCCTTCTCCATGCCCCAGGCGAACCCGGCGAGGTAGGCGGCGCCGAGACCTTCCTTGCCCTTGCGGTGCAGGACCCGGACCTGGTCGTCGCGACCGGCGATCTCGTCGGCGAGCTTGCCGGTGCCGTCGGGGCTGTTGTCGTCGGCGATGAGAATGTCCGCGTCGGGGACGGCGGTACGCACGCGGGCGACGGTCCGCTCGACGTTGTCGGCCTCGTTGTAAGTCGGAATGATCACCAAGGATCTCCCGAGGGGCCCGTACCGCTTTCCCCGGGCGTCACTGGCCCTAGCGCCGTCGTTCACTGCTGCCCCTTTAAATGTCCGTGCACAGAACCCAACCATAGCGAGCGACGGGCACCGCCACGACGCCGAGGACCAGCGATGCCGGACGCGGAGGGAAGGCGGCGGGAAGGCGGCGGGAAATGCGGAGGAAAGGTGGGGGAAGTACGCCGGGGAGTACCGAGGGGAGGGGTGGATCCATGGGTGCGGATCGGGGTCCGGCGTCCTTCGGGCCGACCTGGGACCCGCTGGCTGCGGGTCGACCGAAAGCCGTTGTCTACTGAACGCCGGACCCCATCCGGGTCGCACCTGCCGGCCGGCCGAAACCTTCCCTCGCCCCCGAGGCGCGGGCGCTGGACCTGGCTCCCAGTGGCGGTGCGCCGGTGCGGTGCACAGCCCCGTGGCCCAGCGGCGTTCGACGACTGCGTGGAGGTCTGCCGGTCGGACGTCCTTTGGTGGACTCGGCCGAACCTACCCGCCCTTGGGCGCTTCATGTCAACAGTCGTGCGATCTGCGCGGTTTGCCCAATTCGCCGGGTCGGTGGCGAAGATCCGCAGGTCGTGGCCGAACACCCCAACTGCCAGTTGTCAGTACGAAATGTCCGTACGTCACTCGTTCGGCCGCTCAAAGATGGTTTGTCCGAAGACCACCGTCCGCAGACAGACGGGCAGTTCACGTCCTGGGGTGAGATCGGGCAGGCCGGGGGTGCCGGAGCGGGGGTCGGTCGACCAGCGGGCCACCCGGTCGTCGGGGGCCTGGACGACGAGTTCCCCGGTGCGCCACACGGCATAGTCGGCCGGGGCGCCCGGCACCAGGGTGCCCGCGTCGTCGCGGCCGGCGGCCCGTCGGCCGCCCCGGGTGTGCGCGGTGAAGGCGGCTCGTACGGACACCCGGTGCTCCGGCGTGCGGTGGAAGGCGGCGGCGCGGACCGTGCCCCAGGGGTCGAGCGGGGTGACGGGACTGTCGGAGCCGAGCGCGAGCGGCACTCCGGCGCGCAGCAGCGCTGCGTACGGATTGAGGGTGCGGGCCCGTTCGACGCCGAGGCGCTCGGCGTACATCCCGTCGTCGCCGCCCCACGCGGCGTCGAACGCGGGCTGGACGGAGGCGGTGAGGCCCAGTTCGGCGAAGGCGGCGACGGCCTCGGGGGTGAGCATCTCGGCGTGCTCGACACGGTGGCGGGCGGCGCGCACCCGGGCGATGCCGAGGGTTTCCGCGGCGGCCCTGACGCCCTCGGTGACGGCGGTGAGGGCGGCGTCGCCGATCGCGTGGAAGCCCGCCTGGAGACCGGCTTCGGTGCAGACCGTGACATGGGCGGCGATGTCCGCCGCGTCGAGGTGGGCGGTGCCGGTGTGCCCGGCGTCCGCGTACGGGGCGTGCAGGCAGGCGGTGTGAGAGCCGAGGGAGCCGTCGACGAACAGATCGCCGGCGGCGCCCACCGCGCCGAGTTCCCGGATGCGCCGGGCACCCTTCGCATCCGCGATCCGCTCGGCCCAGTAGCCGACCACACGCGGGCCTGGCCGGGCCGCGGCGAGGGCCAGCAGGGCGGTGAAGTCGTCCTCGTCGGAGATGTCGGGACCGGCGCACTCATGAACGGACCCGATACCGAGGGACGCCGCGCGCTCCAGTGCCGCCCGCTGCGCCGCGCCCCGCTGTGCGGGGGTGACCGCGGCATGGGCGGCGGCCCGTACGGCGTGGTGGGCGTCGGCGGTGAGCGGGGCGTCCGGGTGGTAGCCGGTGCGTCCGGTGACGCCGGGGACCAGGTCGAGCAGGGCGGTGGTGACAACGGCGGAGTGGACGTCGATACGGGTCAGATAGAGCGGACGGCCGCCGCTCGCCTCGTCCAGCTCGGCGCGCGAGGGGTGGCGTCGCTCGGGCCAGCGGGCCGCGTCCCAGCCGTGCCCGATGAGCACCTGGCCCGGGAGCTGCCCGGCACTGTGCCGGCGTACGAGATCGAGCGCTTCGGCGAGGGTGCGGGCGCCGGACAGGTCGAGGCCGGTGAGGGCGAGACCGGTCGCCGTGGTGTGCACATGTGCGTCGGTGAACGCCGGGGTGACGAGAGCACCTTCGAGATCGACGATCTCGTCGGCTCCGCCGGCGAAGGCGTCGGCCGCGCCCTCGGAGCCCACCCAGGCGATGTGCCCGCGCTCGACGACCATCGCGGTGGCGAAGGGGTCGGCGGGGCTGTGGACTTCTCCGCCGCGCAGCAGGGTGGTGCGGCGTTCGGCGGGAGGGGCGGTGCTCTCGGTCATGGGCACAGCCTAAAGACTGTCCCAAGACTGCCCCGTAGGCAGTGGTTCAGATACGCGGCGGGCGGGCCTCGTACGGGGTGGAGAGGACGACGGTGGTGCGGGTGGAGACGCCCGCCAGCGCGCGGATGCGGCTGAGCAGGTTCTCCAGTTCGAGCGGGGTGGCGACCCGGACCTTGAGGATGTAGTTCTCGTCGCCCGCGACACTGTGGCACGCCTCGATCTCGGGCACGTCCGCCAGGCGTTCGGAGATGTCGTCGGGGGCGCTGGGGTCGAAGGGTTTGACCGAGATGAAAGCGGTGAGGGGCAGTCCGACCGCCTCGGGGTCGACGACGGCCGCATAGCCGCGGATGACCCCGCGCTGTTCCAGCCGGCGGACGCGCTGATGCACCGCCGATGTGGACAGGCCGGTGGCCTTGCCCAGGTCCGTGTAGCTCATGCGCCCGTCCTTGACGAGCAATTCAACGATCTGACGATCCAGCTCCTCCATGCGGATCAACTTAATTGCCCAGGTCGCTTCCGGCACAGCCGACGGCCATTACGGGGGCACCCGCGGCGGGCATGTGACGAACACCACACAGCCGACGGGGGGTGTGCCGTGACCGGATGGTTACCTGCCGGCCGCATGGGGAAGTGCTTGCTGTGGTCGAGGCCACATGTGCCTGGTTGGCCCACCCGAGGGGGAGATCCCATGCAGAGTGTCAAGAACATCGGCCGTACCGAACCGGAGCCCGTCAATCCGGCTGCTTCGGACGTCGCGGCCGAGCCGGACGAGCTGACCGAGTACGACACCTTCGAGATGTACCGGGTCATCTGCCCGGACTGCTCCCAGCCAATCGCGCTGCTGGCGGACGAGGCCATCCTGCCGGAGCACGCGCTGTGCCCCACCCCGTGGAATCCGTTCGGGCTCACGGTGTGCGCCGGGACCGGGCGGCCCGCGTCGGAGGCCCGGCCCGCGGACGAGACGCTGGAGGCCCATGAGCAGGAGATGGGACTGCTGCTGACGCTGCCTCAGGGGCTGGACTGGCGGATGCAGCCGTTCTCGCACGTCGGGGGTGCGGGCTCGCGTCCGCTGCGGCTTCCGCCGATGCGCGAGCGGGCCGCGCAGAACAAGCGCGCGGCTTAAGAACGAACGCGCGACTCAAGAACGAGCACGCGGCTCAAGAGCGAACGCACCCCACAGGGCGAACGCACACCACAGAACGAACCCGCCGCCCGGATCGAACGCGCGCCGCCCGGAGGGGCGGCACGGACCCATCGCCCGCCGCCCGGAGCAGCGAGCGCGGCACTCCGCCCCGACGCGCCCCTCGTACGGTCAGGGGCGCCCCGAGGGCGGCCTGCGCACGGCGCAGGGGACGGCGGGGTGATCAGCGGCTCTCGGGGCCCGCCAGATGCCGGGCGATGACCATGCGCTGGATCTGGTTGGTGCCCTCGACGATCTGGAGGGCCTTCGCCTCGCGCATATAGCGCTCGACGGGGAAGTCCTGCGTGTATCCGTAGCCGCCGAGTACCTGGACCGCGTCGGTGGTGACGCCCATCGCCGCGTCCGTACAGAACAGCTTGGCCATGGCGGCCTGCCGGGAGAACGGACGCCCGGCATCGCGCAGCCGGGCCGCGGAGAGATAGAGCGCACGGCCCGCCTCGACCCGCGTGGCCATGTCGGCGAGCATGAACCGCAGCCCCTGGAAGTCGGCGATGGGGCGGCCGAACTGCAGGCGTCCGGTGGCGTACGCGAGTGACTCGTCCAGGGCCGCCTGGGCGACGCCGATCGCGCAGGCGGCGATACCGAGCCGTCCCGAGTCCAGGGCGGAGAGCGCGATCGCGAAACCCTGGCCCTCGTCGCCGACGCGGCGGGTGTCGGGGACACGGACACCGTCGAAGTGGAGCTGGGCGGTGGGTGAGCCCTTCATGCCCATCTTCTTCTCGGGGACGGCGGCCTCAAGGCCCGGCGCGTCGCCGGAGACCAGGAAGGCGGTGATGCCCCGGGAGCCCTCCGCGCCGGTCCGCGCGAGGACCGTGCAGAAGTCGGCGATCCCGCCGTGGGTGATCCACGCCTTGGTGCCGGTGATCACCCAGTCGTCGCCGTCGCGCACCGCCCTGGTGCGCAGCGAGGCGGCGTCGGAGCCGGACGCGGGCTCGGAGAGGCAGTACGCGCCGAGCAGTCCGCCGCCGAGCATGGCGGGCAGTTCCCGGGCCTGCTGCTCCTTGGAGCCGTATCCGGCCAGGGCGTGGCAGGACAGGGAGTGGACGCTGACGCCGAGGCCCACGGTGAGACGGGCGGCGGCGAGTTCTTCCAGGACCTGGAGATAGACCTCGTACGGCTGGTCCCCGCCCCCGTACTCGCCGTCGTAGGGGAGGCCGAGCAGTCCGGACTCCGACAGGAGGGTGAAGAGTTCCCGGGGGAAGTGTCCCGACTCCTCTTCCTCGGCCGCGTGGGGAGCGATCTCCCGCTGGATGATGTCGCGTACCAGGGTGATGAGGTCCCTGGATTCCTCGGTGGGCAGTTGACGCTCCACCGGCTGCGGGGCACGTTCGGGCATGACGGCGCTCTCCTCCCTGTCGGGCGCTGCGGCGGTACGCGCGAAGGGTGTGGTCGCGTATCGCCGGTCCTGCTGCCAGGCCGATGCTGCCCTTCCGGATCACGGAAGTGGTGTGGTGGCGGCTGTGGCGCGTTGAGTATGCCCGATCAGCGGAGCTACGTCACGGGTGCCGTGGGGCGACCGCCGAGCGGGTCCGTGGGAGCCCCCGGCCGCCGGTACGGGTGGGGCATGGCCGATTCCCGACGGGCTCGGCCCGATGGCCCCTGCCAGGGGCATTGACCGGGTGATCGTGCTCTCCTACCGTTGCCCAGGGCATGGCCATGTACATGCCATATCGCTCAGACGGTCGACAGTCACCCGTTCGTTCTCCCCTCCGAGGAGATCCGATGACCGCTCCCCACCGTCCGCGTGCCCGATTACGGGCTCTGATCGCAGCGGCCTGCACCGCCGCACTCGGCGCGACCCTCCTCACCGGCACCCCCACCGCATCCGCACGCGAGAGCACCCCGGCGGCGAAAGCGCCCCCGGCGGCCACGGCTCCGATCGCCCCGCCCCGTGACAAGGTGGTCGGCACCTACACCAACTGGAGCATCTACGGCCGCGACTTCCACATCAAGAACATCCAGACATCGGGATCGGCCGGGAGGCTCACCCACATCAGATACGCCTACGGCTTCCCCTCGCGGACCGGCTGCGGGCACGGGGACTCGTACGCCGACTGGGACAGGTCCTACAGCGCCGCCCAGAGCGTGGACGGCGTCGCCGACACCTGGGAACAGCCGGTGCGGGGCAATTTCAACCAGTTGCGGAAGCTCAAGAAGCTCCACCCCCGACTGAAGATCATCTGGTCGTTCGGGGGCTGGTACTGGTCGGACGGCCTCGCCGCGGCGGCGGCCGATGCCAAGGCGTTCGCCCGGTCCTGCCGCGCGCTGGTCGAGGATCCGCGCTGGGCCGATGTCTTCGACGGGATCGACATCGACTGGCAGTATCCCAACGCCTGCGGGCGCACCTGCGATTCGAGCGGGCGCACGTCGTTCCGCAAGCTGATGTCGGCGCTGCGCGCGGAGTTCGACGACGACCTGGTCACCGCGACCATCACCGCCGACGCCGCACCGGGCGGCGGGATCGACGCGGCCGACTACGAGGGCGCGGCCGACGACGTCGACTGGTTCAACGTGATGACGTACGGGCTCTACCGCGCCGGGCACACCCGTGGCCCGACCGCCCCGCACGCACCGCTCACGGCGTATCCGGGCATCCCGCAGCGCAGCGCCACGGCCCACGCGGCGATCCGCAGGCTCAAGGACCTCGACATCCCCGCGGACAAGCTGTTGCTCGGCATCTCCTTCGAGGCCCACGGCTGGACGGGCGTCACCCGGGGAGAACCCGGGGGCACGGCCACGGGCCCGGCCGATGGCACCTACGAGGCGGGCGTCGACCACTACCGGGTCCTGAAGGCCAGATGCCCCGCCACCGGACGGGCCGGCGGGACCGCCTACGCCCACTGCGGCACCGAGTGGTGGAGCTATGACACCCCGGACACCGTTGCGGGAAAGGCGGCGTACGCGAGGCGGCAGGGCCTGGGAGGCATGTTCCTGTGGGATCTGGGCGGCGACACCCCGGACGGTGAGCTGACCAGGGCTGTCCGCTGACGGGCGGATCCGGTCGCGGGCGATGACGAGGGCGGGTCCGCTGGGGACGTGACCGAACTTTCCCGTCA
>NZ_JBSGUP010000362.1:0-8302 GCF_053607985.1 Streptomyces sp. NPDC055078 | reverse complement strand
GGCCCGCACCCCGCCGGGGTGCGGGAGGGGAATCCCGGCGAGGTGCCGGAGGCTCCCTGAGGGCCGCGTCAGCCGTTCTTGATGCGGTTGGTGAGTTCGGTGACCTGGTTGTAGATCGAGCGCCGCTCCGCCATCAGCGCGCGGATCTTCCGGTCCGCGTGCATCACCGTCGTATGGTCACGGCCGCCGAACTGGGCCCCGATCTTCGGCAGCGAGAGATCGGTCAGCTCCCGGCACAGATACATCGCGATCTGCCGGGCGGTGACCAGCACCCGGCTGCGGGAGGAGCCGCAGAGGTCCTCCACCGTCAGACCGAAGTAGTCGGCCGTGGCCGCCATGATCGCGCCCGCGGTGATCTCGGGCGCCGAGTCCTCGCCCCCGGGGATCAGATCCTTCAGCACGATCTCGGTGAGCCCGAGGTCGACCGGCTGCCGGTTGAGCGACGCGAACGCCGTCACCCGGATCAGCGCGCCCTCCAGCTCCCGGATATTGCGGGAGATCCGGGACGCGATGAACTCCAGCACCTCCGGCGGAGCGTTGAGCTGCTCCTGGACCGCCTTCTTGCGGAGGATCGCGATCCGGGTCTCCAGCTCGGGCGGCTGGACATCGGTGGTCAGCCCCCACTCGAAGCGGTTGCGGAGCCGGTCCTCCAGCGTGATCAGCTGCTTGGGCGGCCGGTCGGAGGAGAGCACGATCTGTTTGTTGGCGTTGTGGAGCGTATTGAACGTGTGGAAGAACTCCTCCTGCGTCGACTCCTTGCTCGCCAGGAACTGGATGTCGTCGACCAGGAGAATGTCGACATCGCGGTACCGCTTGCGAAAGGTGTCGCCCTTGCCGTCGCGGATCGAGTTGATGAACTCGTTGGTGAACTCCTCCGAGCTGACGTACCGCACCCGCGTCCCGGGGTAGAGGCTCCGCGCGTAGTGCCCGATCGCATGCAGCAGATGCGTCTTGCCGAGGCCCGACTCCCCGTAGATGAACAGTGGGTTGTACGCCTTCGCGGGCGCCTCGGCGACCGCGACGGCCGCCGCGTGCGCGAACCGGTTGGACGCGCCGATGACAAAGGTGTCGAAGAGGTACTTCGGATTCAGCCGGGCGTGCGGTTCGCCCGGGCCTGCCGCCGGTGAGGGCTGCGCCCCCAGCGGCCCCGGTGCGCCCGTGGGGCCGCGGTGCGGCGGCTGCGGCTCGGGCAGGTCCCGGCGTTCCGGCCGCTGCTGCTCGTACTGCTGGCGGTCGGGCGGCTGCGGCGACCGGTAGTCGCGCTGGGGCTGGTGAGGCTGGTGGGGTCTGGTGGTGGCGTACGGATCGCGGTCCTGGAAGCTTTCGCGGTCGGGAAACCCGTCGCGGTCCGCGAAACCCTCGCGGCTCTGGAAGCCGCCGAGACGCGGCTGCTGCCAGGGCAGATCCGCCTGGCCGCGCGGCCAGGCGCCGGGCTCCGGCCGCTGCTGCTGATAGTCCGGATAGGCGGGCCGGATCTCCGGCATCCCGTCGTCGCCGGGGCGGTGCCCGTACCCGCCGTAGCGGTCGTTCTGCTGGTAGTGGTCGTTCGGCGGATCGTCGTGGTGCGGACCTTGGTACAGAGGTGTCCCCGACTGCTGCTGGCCGGACGGTCCCGGCGGCGGGGGCTCGCCCGCGGAGTCGTCGACGGTGATCGCGATCCGGATCAGATGGCCGTACTCACGGCTGAGGGCCTCGCCGATCAGCGGGGCGAGCCGGCCTTCGAGGACGCGTTTGCCGTATTCATTGGGAACGGCCAGCAGCGCGGTGTCCGACACCAGGGCGAGCGGCTGGCACCGCTCGACCCACTGCTTGTCCTTCGACTCGATGCCCGCGGGCCCCTCGGCGAGGAGCTGTTCCAGCACTCGTGGCCACACTGCGGCAAGATCGGCAGGTACATCAGCCACAAGGCACGCTCTCTCGCGGGTCCCACGAATGTGTGGTTCTCGGGACGGGATGGAAGCAGAAAAAAGGTTCGGAGTCGGGCCACGGTAGTCAGGCCGACCCGCGCGGTTCAAGTTGTTGTCCACAGCCTGTGCACAGCGGGCTCCACCGTAGCTCCGGTTTGACCGGATGGCGTAGCCGCGCGTACCGTAAACAGGTCGAGTTGTCGATGGCTGCTGCCGCCTGCCTCCGATGGGCAAAGATCACGGTCTGTTGTGATCGTGAAGCGGTGCACTCGGGCGTATACGCGAGCTACTCGTGGGCGCACGGTGACAGCCAGGCGATGTCCCGCCGTCTACGAATCATTTCTGGAGCCCCCGAGTGAGCAAGCGCACCTTCCAGCCGAACAACCGTCGTCGCGCGAAGACCCACGGTTTCCGTCTGCGTATGCGTACCCGCGCCGGCCGCGCGATTCTCGCGTCTCGCCGTGGCAAGGGTCGCGCCCGCCTGTCCGCCTGACCGCGTACAGGTCATGACGTGCTGCCTACCGAGAATCGGCTGAGGCGGCGCGAGGACTTCGCGACCGCAGTACGACGAGGTCGCCGGGCCGGACGCCCGTTCCTCGTCGTCCATCTACGCAGCGGTTCACCGGACCCGCACGCGCCTGGGGAGAGCGCTTCCCCGACGTGTGCGGGTTTCGTCGTGAGCAAAGCCGTGGGCGGAGCGGTCGTACGCAACAAGGTCAAGCGCAGGCTGCGGCATCTCATACGCGACCGGCTGTCCCAGCTCCCCCCCGGTAGCCTGGTGGTCGTACGGGCGCTGCCCGGCGCGGGCGACGCCGATCATGCACAGCTGGCCCGAGACCTGGATGCCGCCCTCCAGCGGCTGCTGGGAGGGGGCGCGCGATGAAGTACCCGCTGCTGGCCCTGATCAAGCTGTACCAGTGGACGATCAGCCCTCTGCTGGGGCCCGTCTGCCGGTACTACCCGTCGTGTTCCCACTACGGATACACGGCCATCGACCGGCACGGCGCGGTCAAAGGCACGGTGCTCACGGCCTGGCGGATCCTGCGGTGCAATCCGTGGTCGCCGGGCGGTGTGGACCATGTACCGCCCCGTAAGCGTCCGCGGTGGCACGAGATGCTGCGTGATGCCGTGCGCGGCGGCAAGGGCGGACACGGTGCCGATGTGCCTTCCCGGGGGTTGGCCCCCGAACCTCCGAGTCCGGCCGCAGAGACCTCGCCCAATGCTCAAGGAGCCTGATTAGTGGACACGATTGCCAGTTTCTTCAGTTTTATCACCACACCTGTCTCATGGGTCATCGTCCAGTTCCACAAGCTCTACGGGGCGATCTTCGGCCCGGACACGGGCTGGGCCTGGGGACTGTCGATCGTGTCGCTGGTGGTCCTGATCCGGATCTGTCTGATCCCGCTTTTTGTGAAGCAGATCAAGTCGATGCGGAACATGCAGGCGCTCCAGCCGAAGATGAAGGCGATTCAGGAGCGCTACAAGAGCGACAAGCAGCGTCAGTCCGAAGAGATGATGAAGCTGTACAAGGAGACGGGTACCAACCCGCTCTCCTCGTGCCTTCCCATCCTCGCGCAGTCGCCGTTCTTCTTCGCCCTGTACCACGTGCTCTCCAGCATCGCCTCGGGCAAGACCGTCGGGGTCATCGACAAGTCCCTGCTCGACAGCGCCCGACAGGCCCATATCTTCGGTGCCCCCCTGGCGTCCAAGTTCATGGACAGCCCGGAGAAGGTCGCGGCCCTCGACGCTTCGCTGACCGATGTACGCATCGTCACCGCGATCATGATCATCCTGATGTCGGCGTCGCAGTTCTACACCCAGCGCCAGCTGATGCAGAAGAACGTCGACCTCACGGTCAAGACGCCGTATATGCAGCAGCAGAAGATGATGATGTACATCTTCCCGGTGATCTTCGCCGTGATGGGCATCAACTTCCCCGTCGGCGTTCTCGTCTACTGGCTGACCACCAACGTGTGGACCATGGGCCAGCAGATGTACGTGATCAATCAGAACCCGACCCCCGGCAGCAAGGCCCAGGACCAGTACCTCCAGCGTCTGCTGAAGGCCACCACCGCCCACGGTGAGGTGCGCTCGCGGCGCAAGCGCAATGTCGTCCAGGCCATTGTCGCCAAGGGCCCGGACCGCAATGAGAACGAGCGGAAGTTCATCACCAGTCTGGCCAAGGCCGGGTTCGCCGCCGAGGCGGACGGCAATGTGGCCAGGAGCGAGACGGCTGCCGCCGACGCCGAGGGAGGCACCGCGCAGAAGCGGCAGCAGCCCAAGCGGAAGACCAAGGCCAAGCGCCAGTCCGCCGGCACCCAGTCCGCGGGGGCCCAGAGCGCCGCCAAGCCCGGCGACTCCGACTCCGACGCCGCCGACGCCCCCACGGCGAAGCCCTCGCTACAGAAGGACGCGCCGCAGGACGCGAAACCCAAGACGGCGGGCAAGCCTGCCGCACGACAGCAGCCCAAGTCGGGACAGCGCAAGGGCCAGCAGCGGCCCAAGCACCCGTCGTCCAAAAAGTAAGAAGGAGTCCACCCGTGACGGAAGGCACCATCCCCGTTGTCGCCGAGGAAGCCGATGAAGGCGACACCCTGACCCGCCTTGAGCAGGAAGGGGAGATCGCCGCCGACTACCTGGAGGGTCTGCTCGACATCGCCGACCTCGACGGGGACATCGATATGGATGTCGAGGCGGACCGGGCTGCGGTCTCGATCATCAGCGACGCGAAGAGCCAGGACATCCAGAAGCTCGTCGGCCGGGACGGAGAGGTCCTGGAAGCACTTCAGGAGCTGACCCGGCTCGCCGTCCACCGTGAGACCGGCGACCGGAGCCGGCTGATGCTGGACATCGCGGGCTTCCGGGCCAGGAAGCGCACGGAACTGGCCGAACTCGGAGCCAAGGCCGCCAACGAGGTGAAGAACACCGGTGAGCCGGTGAAGCTGAACCCGATGACCCCCTTCGAGCGGAAGGTCGTGCACGACGCGGTCGCCGCGGCAGGTCTGCGCAGCGAGTCGGAGGGCGAGGAACCGCAGCGTTTCGTCGTCGTACTTCCCGCCTGACCGGCTTCGTCTCCCCGGCCCCGTCTGTTCGCAGACGGGGCCGCTCTTGGTCAGCCCGATAGTCAGCCACCATGGTCCACCCAGCGACAGTGCGGTACGGAAGGACGGTCCCCCGTGACGGAGGCAGCAGAGCTTCCCCAGGCGCCGGACGCGGCGCGGACGGTATTCGGAGATTTCTTTCCGGAGGCCGTGCGATATGCGGAACTGCTCGCTGATGCCGGAGTCCAGCGCGGTCTGATCGGCCCGCGCGAGGTGCCGCGGCTGTGGGAGCGCCATCTGCTGAACTGCGCTGTGCTCTCCGAGGTCGTGCCGGAAGGTGTCACGGTCTGCGATGTGGGCTCGGGAGCGGGGCTGCCGGGAATCCCCCTGGCGCTGGTACGCCCGGATCTGAAGATCACGCTCCTGGAGCCCCTGCTGCGGCGGACGAACTTCCTTCAGGAGGTGGTCGAACTGCTGGGCCTGGACCATGTGACCGTGGTGCGCGGCCGGGCCGAGGAAGTTCTCGGCACCCTGCCGCCCGTACATGTGGTGACCGCTCGCGCCGTGGCCCCGCTGGACCGGCTGGCCGGCTGGGGAGTGCCGCTGCTGCGCCCTTACGGGGAAATGCTGGCGCTGAAGGGCGATACGGCCGAGGAAGAGCTTCTGGGGGCACGTGCGGCGCTCAGCAAGCTCGGCGCGGTGAAGAGTTCGGTGCTGCATGTCGGTGAGGGGCTCGTCGATCCGCTCGCCACGGTGGTGCGGGTCGAGGTCGGGGAGAGCCCCGGCGGCGTGCGTTTCGCGGCCAAGCGGGCCAAGGCGGCGCGGACCAGCCGCACCCGCCGGAGGCGCTGACCGCGCTGTGCCCTTTGTGCCATCACGGCTCTTCGTGCCGTCTGGGGGGCGATGCTCCATACAAGCTTCCATACGTACGCATTACGGAGTGTCGTGCGGAGGTAGTCCTGCGGCGCGTGCATCGTGTTTCACGTGAAACGTCGCTCACTGCTGCAAGGAATCATCAGCCGCGGGCGTGCCGCTGCCCCGCTTCGGAGCCGGAAGCCCCTCGTTGGGGCTACGGAGTTGTCCACAGAGGTGGATTCATCCACAGAAGCACGGGCCTCGCTGGTTCATGACCCCGAAAGCATGGCAGGCTCTGTTCATCGCGAGCCTGAAGCCGAGGAGAGTGAATCCTTGCGGTCCAACGCCAACATCGCGGGACCGATGACCGATCCGGTCCCCGGTCCCCGTACCGAGTCGGTGGGAGAGGATGTTTCACGTGAAACACCGCCCCCGATGGACGACACCCCCATCGGCCGAGCTGCCCAGCTGGCTGTGGAGGCGCTGGGGCGTGCCGGAGAAGGTCTGCCCCGGCCCGAGCAGACGCGCATCATGGTCGTCGCCAACCAGAAGGGCGGGGTGGGGAAGACGACCAGCACGGTCAATCTCGCCGCCTCGCTCGCCCTGCACGGGGCGCGCGTGCTGGTGGTCGACCTGGATCCACAGGGCAACGCCTCCACGGCGCTGGGGATCGATCATCACGCCGAAGTCCCCTCGATCTATGACGTCCTGGTGGAGAGCAAGCCGCTCTCCGAGGTGGTCCAGCCGGTCCCGGATGTCGAAGGTCTCTTCTGCGCCCCCGCCACCATCGATCTCGCCGGTGCGGAGATCGAGTTGGTGTCGCTGGTGGCGCGGGAGAGCCGACTGCAGCGGGCCATCCAGGCATATGAGCAGCCCCTGGACTACATCCTCATCGACTGCCCGCCATCTCTCGGTCTGCTGACCGTCAATGCGCTGGTGGCCGGTGCGGAGGTGCTCATCCCCATTCAGTGCGAGTACTACGCACTGGAGGGCCTGGGTCAGCTGTTGAGGAATGTGGACCTGGTGCGGGGGCATCTCAACCCCACCCTGCATGTGTCGACAATTCTTCTGACCATGTACGACGGCCGGACCAGGCTCGCCTCCCAGGTGGCGGAAGAGGTCCGGAGCCACTTCGGTGAGGAAGTGCTGCGGACGAGCATTCCCCGCTCCGTGCGTATCTCGGAGGCGCCGAGCTATGGGCAGACGGTACTGACCTATGACCCGGGATCCAGCGGGTCTCTGTCGTACCTGGAGGCGGCTCGTGAGATCGCGCTGCGTGGGGTCGGTGTCCAGTACGACCCGCAGCATGCCCATGTGGGTGCACAGAACAGCAAGCAGAATGTCTCGGAGGGGGTCCAGTGAGCGAGCGACGTAGAGGATTGGGGCGTGGGCTCGGTGCCCTGATCCCTGCCGCTCCCCAGGAGAAGCAGGTGCCTTCCAGCGGGGCGTCCAGCTCTCCGGGGGCCATTCCGGTGCTGACCGCCGAGCGCGGTGTGGCGGCGGCGAAGGTGGCGACGCTGCCCTCCGCGGCCGTCGCGCCGGAGGCGGCGAGCACACCGGTATCCGTGCCGGAGGCGATGACCCAGCACATCGAGCCGGCGGGAGCGCATTTCGCCGAGGTACCGATCGACGCGATCGTGCCCAACTCGCGCCAGCCCCGTCAGATCTTCGATGAGGACGCCCTGGCCGAACTGGTCACCTCCATCAAGGAGGTGGGCCTTCTCCAACCGGTCGTCGTCCGGCAGTCGGGGCCGGAGCAGTATGAGCTGATCATGGGCGAGCGCCGCTGGCGGGCCTGCCGGGAGGCGGGCCTGGAGCGGATTCCCGCGATCGTCCGGCATACGGATGACGAGAAGCTTCTGCTGGACGCGCTGCTGGAAAACCTTCATCGCGCGCAGCTGAATCCGCTGGAAGAGGCAGCCGCCTACGATCAGTTGCTCAAGGACTTCAACTGCACCCATGATCAGTTGGCCGACCGGATCGGACGTTCACGGCCGCAGGTCTCCAATACGCTGCGCCTGCTGAGGCTGTCGCCCCCCGTTCAGCGCAGGGTCGCCGCCGGAGTGCTCTCGGCAGGTCACGCGCGGGCGCTGCTCTCGGTGGAGGACTCCGAGGAGCAGAACCGTCTGGCCCACCGGATCGTGGCCGAGGGACTCTCGGTGCGCGCGGTCGAAGAGATCGTGACCCTGCTCAACTCCGGCCCGAGCAATGCGGCCAAGCCGAAGAGCCCTCGTGCCGGTGCCCGGCTGTCGCCCGCTCTCTCCGATCTCGCCTCACGGCTCTCGGACCGCTTTGAGACGCGGGTGAAGGTCGACCTCGGTCAGAAGAAGGGAAAGATCGTCGTCGAGTTCGCCTCGATAGACGATCTGGAGCGCATCCTCGGCACCCTCGCCCCGGGCGAGGGGCGGGTCCTGGACAAGGGGCTCGCCGAGGAGACGGAGCGGGACGACGAGGGCTGAGGCTCCCTGTCGCGTCATCAGGGTGGGGTGTGTCCGGTGG
>NZ_JBSGUP010000361.1:0-8307 GCF_053607985.1 Streptomyces sp. NPDC055078 | reverse complement strand
GTCCCCACCCGGCGGACGGCGACCACGACTGGGCGCTGATCCGGCTCGGGGCACCCGGAGTCGTCCACGGCATCGTCGTCGACACCGCGCACTTCCGGGGCAACCACCCCCAGGCCGTCTCGATCGAGGCCACCGCCGTGGCCGGGACGCCCTCGCCGGACGAACTGCTCCAGGCCGGGGTGACCTGGGCGGCCCTCGTCCCCCGTACGCCCATCGGCGGCCACGCGGCCAACGGCTTCGCCGTCTCCGTCCCCCGGCGCTTCACCCATCTGCGGCTCAACCAGCACCCCGACGGCGGTATCGCCCGACTGCGGGTGTACGGCGAGGTCGCCCCCGACCCCGGCTGGCTCGGCGCGCTCGGTACCTTCGATCTCCTCGCCCTGGAGAACGGCGGCCGGGTGGAGGACGCGTCCGACCGCTTCTACTCCCCGGCCACGAACACGATCATGCCCGGCCGGTCCCTGCGGATGGACGACGGCTGGGAGACCCGCCGCCGCCGGGACCGGGGCCACGACTGGATCCGCTACCGGCTGGTGGAACAGGCGGAGATCCGCGCCGTGGAGATCGACACCGCCTGCCTCAAGGGCAACAGCGCGGGATGGGCGGAGCTGGCCGCCCGCGACGGGGACGGCCCCTGGGTGCCGCTGCTGCCCCCGACCCCTCTCCAGCCGGACACCAATCACCGCTTCGTCCTCCCCACGCCCTGTGTGGCCGGCCGCCTCCGTCTCTCCATCCACCCCGATGGCGGCGTCTCCCGCGTCCGTGCCTTCGGCTCGCTCACCCCCACGGGCGAGGCCCGGCTGCGGGCCCGCGACCGTGAACTCGGCCCGCGACCGTGAACTCGGCCCGCGACCGTGAACTCGGCCCATGACCGGGGCGGTGCCCCGGCAGGGCCGGTTGTACGCCGCGCTGGAGCCGCGTGGCCGCCGTCCACGGACAGCTCCGCGCCCGTCACCTACCCCGCGCGAGCCGGAGCGCGACGGCCGGGCCGATCCCACGGCTGCCGCCGGTCACCAGTGTGGTCCTGGACATCTGTTCCCCTTGTTTCAAGAGTGTCGTGAGTGGTTACGACATCCAGGAATCCGGCCCTGACCAGGCCGTGCCGGCGGCTGACGGACGGCCGATCCGCCCCGTGCCGGACCGGCCGATGAGTTCTCCGCCCCCACCGGGTCAGACCTGTTGACAGCACATATGTACGCCACGGAAGAGGCATCAGTCATGGCTCAGCTCTCGATCACCACCTTCGTCACCCTCGACGGCGTGATGCAGGCCCCCGGCGGGCCGAACGAGGACACCAGCGGCGGCTTCGCCCTGGGCGGCTGGTCCGTGCCTTACGGCGACGAGGACTTCGGCCGGTTCATGACCGAGGTCTTCGAGCGCGCCGGGGCGTTTCTGCTCGGCCGGCGGACATACGACATCTTCGCCGGGTACTGGCCGAAGATGACCGACCCGGACGACCCGATCGCCTCCCGCCTCAACTCCCTCCCGAAGTACGTCGCCTCGAAGACCCTGCGGAAGGCCGACTGGGAGGGCACCACCGTCATCGGCGCCGATCTCGCCAAGGAGGTCACCGAGCTGAAGGAACGAACGGACGGTGAACTCCAGGTCCACGGCAGCGGCCGGCTCGCCCACGCGCTGATGGCACACGACCTGATCGACACCATGCATCTGCTGGTCTTCCCCGTCGTCCT
Source organism: Streptomyces sp. NPDC055078 (assembly GCF_053607985.1). NCBI lineage: Bacteria > Bacillati > Actinomycetota > Actinomycetes > Kitasatosporales > Streptomycetaceae > Streptomyces > Streptomyces sp. NPDC055078. Next base: position 6,616 of record NZ_JBSGUP010000361.1, on the reverse strand, counting down.
CGGCACGGGCCTGCGGTTCTTCGCGGACGGCGCGGTACCGACGGCGTTCCGGCACCAGGAGGCCCGCACCACCGGCTCGGGCGTCGCCATCCACACCTATGAGCTGGCGGGCCGCCCCGAGTACGGGACGTACGAGGTCTGAACCTCCGGGCCGGGTCCGGGCGTACGAGAGGTACGGGAGTCGGCCGCCGGACCTTCGGGATCCGGCCTCGGGGCGTACGGGGCTTGAACCTCTGGGCTGGCCTCCGGGCGTACGGGATCTGGCCAGCCGGACCAACGGGCGTACAGAATCCACCGCCGGGTGCCGCTGTCACTTGCAGTTCTCAGCGATCATCACCATCCCGAAGCCCACCACCGCGATCGCGAAGTTCGTGAGGAGCGCCCGTTCCTCCAGGAATCCCACATTCTCCGTGAGGAAGCGGGTCGCGCCCATGAAGTTGAACCAGCCGGTCAGCTCGCGGACCACTCCGGCACCGCCCAGGAACAGCAGCAGACCGCCGATGCCGCCGAGAATCTTCGCCATGGACCGATCCTGGGCCGCCGCCCGCACCCGGCGCGTCGGCCCTCAGGATGCGGTGCGGCACCCAAAGTCTCCTCCCGCCCGACTTTGGTAGCTTCCCGCAGGCGCGGGGGCTTACGGGCGGCCGGACGCTGCGTAGGTTTGTCGACATGACGCGTACGGAATACCCCTGGCTGCTCCCCTCGGCCATGGCGGACCCCTTCGACCCCGAGGCCCCGGGCGGCCGGACCGGGCCGGCCGGACCTGCTGGGCAGGACGGGCAGGACGGGCAGGACGGGCGAGCGGGACAGGCCGGGCGGACCGGGCGGGCGGGGGCCTCGCGGAGGAGGCCCCGGCGGACCGTACGCGACTGGATTGTCGACACTGTCGCTTTCGCGTTGGCCGTCTTCGTGGGGATGCTCGCGGCGGAGACCACGGAGAAGGCCGGCAACCCCGAGCCCCTCATCCTCGTCGACCAGCTGATCGGTGCCATCGCCTGCTGTGCTCTCTGGCTGCGGCGGCGCTGGCCCGTACAGCTCGCGGTGATCCTGACGCTGGTCTCCCTCCTCTTCCCCGTCGCCGGGGGAGCGTTCATCGTGAGCCTGTTCAGCGTCGCGGTGCACCGGCCGTTCAGACCGGTCGCCCTCATTGGCCTGATGGCGCTCGTGGCCGCCATCAGCCAGCCTCTGGTGCGGCCCGATCCGACCAGCAGTTTTCTCGCCTCGCTCATCGCCGGACTGGTGATGGTCCTGCTCGCCCTCGGCTGGGGCATGCTCGTACGCTCCCGGCGGCAGCTCGTCGTCGTGCTGCGCGAGCGGGCGCACCGGGCCGAGACCGAGGCGGAACTGCGCGCCGAGCAGGCCCAGCGGCTGGCCCGGGAGGCCATCGCCCGGGAGATGCACGATGTCCTCGCCCACCGGCTGACCCTCCTCAGCGTCCACGCGGGCGCGCTCGAATTCCGGCCGGACGCCCCGCCCGCCGAGGTCGCCCGCGCCGCCGGGGTGATCCGCGACAGCGCGCACGAGGCACTCCAGGACCTCCGCGAGATCATCGGGGTGCTGCGCGCGCCCGGCGACGGCGACGGCGGGGACCGGCCGCAGCCGACGCTGGCGACCCTCGAAACCCTGGTCACCGAGTCCCGGGAGGCCGGTATGGAGGTCACCCTCGACAACCGCATCACCGACCCGGCCGCCGTCCCCGCCGCCGTGGGGCGCACCGTCTACCGGATCGCGCAGGAGGGCCTGCCCAACGCCCGCAAGCACGCGCCCGGCGCCGAGGTCACCGTCGCCGTCAGCGGCGCACCGGGCGACGGGCTCGTGGTGAGTGTCGACAACCCGGCCCCCGTAGGAGAGTTCACCAAGGTGCCCGGTTCCGGCCAGGGACTGATCGGGCTGACCGAGCGCGCCACGCTCGCCGGAGGCAGCCTGGAGCACGGGCGGACGGGCGGCGGCGGATTCCATGTGCGTGCGTGGCTACCGTGGGCCGCATGACTATCCGGCTGCTCGTCGTCGACGACGACCCCCTGGTCCGCGCGGGCCTCTCCCTCATGCTCGGCGGCGCCGACGATCTGGAGATCGTGGGGGAGGGGGCGGACGGCTCCGAGGTCCCCGCGCTGGTCGACCGGTTCGCGCCCGACGTGGTGCTGATGGACATCCGGATGCCGACCGTCGACGGACTCACCGCCACCGAGGAACTGCGCCGCAGACCGGGCGCCCCCGAGATCGTCGTCCTCACCACCTTTCACGCCGACGAACAGGTGGTACGGGCGATGCGCGCGGGGGCCGCCGGATTCGTCCTCAAGGACACCCCGCCCGCCGACATCGTCGCCGCCGTCCGCAGGGTGGCCTCAGGCGACCCGGTCCTGTCGCCGGCCGTGACCCGCCAGTTGATGAGCCATGTCGCCGAAAGTGCGCAGGAACGCGCCGGTGACCCGCGCCGGCGGTCGGCGGCGGCCCGGGTCGCCTCCCTCGCGGAGCGCGAGAAGGAGGTCGCGATCGCCGTCGGCCGGGGCCAGTCCAACGCCGAGATCGCCGCGACGCTCTATATGAGCGTCCCGACGGTGAAAACCCATGTCTCGCGCATCCTCGCCAAACTGGACCTCAACAACCGTGTCCAGATCGCGCTGCTCGCGCATGACGCGGGGCTGCTGGACGGGGAGCGGTAGCCTCCGGGGCGCCCCCAACAGGCTGACATACGCGCACCCGGAGCAGGTAAATCCCGCCCCTCCGGCGCGTGAGGAGCCGGGGGTCCCCCCGCGCCGCAAGGCGCAGGGGGCGGCTCGGGGCAGCGCCCCGCCACGCACCCGCGCCCTGCGTCGGCTCACGCGCACTCCTGCGGAGTGTCCTCAAACGCCGGACTGGCTGGATATGTGCACCCGGGCCAGGACTTCAGCGTCGCCTGGGGGCCCCTCCCAGGCGAAGCTCCGGGGGCGTTTGAGGTGCTTGGGCCGCAGCCCCGTTTTTGTGCACGCTCCTGTGCCTGAGGGTCCGTCCTCAATCGCCGGACGGGCTGGATGTGCGCACCTGGGTCGGGAATTCAGCCTCGCCTGGGGGCCCCTCCCAGGCGAAGCTCTGGGGGAGATTGAGGCGCTGGGGGTCCCCCCACGCCGCAGGGCGTAGGGGGCGGTCCGGGGCAGAGCCCCGGCGATGAGCCGCACCGTACGTCGGCTGTCGCGCATTCCTGCGGAGTGTCCTCAACGCCGGACAGGCTGAAAATCCACAACGGAGTCCGGGGGAGATTGAGGACACGCCCGCAGGGCGTGCCCGGCACGACCGGGCAGGAGTCCCGAATCCGGCACCACCTGGCAGGACCCTGGCCGGAAGCCCCGGGGGCTGGACTCCCAAGCCGCTCCCAAGCCGCTCCGAAGGCGCGGGGACCCGGGGCGTGGCCCCTGGGGCACCAGGGCGGACCGCTCAGCCCCCCGCGATCTCCTCCACCCGCACCACCCTGCGCTCGCGCCGCGACACCTCGCACGCCTCCGCGATCCGCAGCGCCGCCAGCGCCTCCCGCCCGTCGCAGGGGTTCTCCGCCTCGCCCCGCACCAGGCGGACGAACGCGTCCAGCTCCGCCTCGTACGCGGGCGCGAAACGCTCCAGGAAGCCCGGCCACGGCTTGGATGCGGGCGGCGGACCCTGCGGTTCCGTGGAGGCGATCGGCGTACGGTCGTCCAGGCCGACCGCCACCTGGTCCAGCTCGCCCGCCAGCTCCATCCGGACGTCGTACCCCGCGCCGTTGCAGCGGGTGGCCGTCGCCGTCGCCAGGACGCCGTCGTCCAGGGTGAGGACGGCCGCCGCAGTGTCGACATCGCCCGCCGCGCGGAACATCGCGGGGCCCGCGTCCGATCCGGTCGCGTACACCTCCACGACCTCCCGCCCGGTCACCCAGCGCAGCATGTCGAAATCGTGGACCAGACAGTCCCGGTACAGCCCCCCGGACAGCGGCAGATACGCGGCGGGCGGCGGCGCGGGGTCCGAGGTCATCGCCCGTACGGTGTGCAGCCGGCCGAGCCGCCCCGAGCGCACCCGCTCACGGGCCGCCCGGTACCCGGCGTCGAAGCGGCGCATGAACCCGAGCTGGAGCGGCGTGCCCGCCCGCTCCACCTCACGCAGCGCGGCCAGTGTCCCCGGCAGATCCACCGCGACCGGCTTCTCGCAGAAGGCCGGCAGCCCGGCGCGGGCCGCGCGGCCGATCAGCTCGGCGTGCGAGGCGGTCGCCGAGGCGATCACCACCGCGTCCACGCCCCAGCTGAAGACCTCGTGCGCGCTGGGCGCCGCCGTGGAGCCCGTACGGTCGGCCACCGCCGCGGCCCGCGCAGGGTCGGCGTCCGCCACCACCAGCGAACCGACCTCCCGGTGCCGGCTGAGAACACCCGCGTGGAAAGTGCCGATACGTCCCGTACCGATGAGTCCGATGCGCATGCGCCAAAAATGGAGGCGGGCCGGGCACCATGTCAAGACTTTGTCCTGACAACCGAACTTCGCGACTTCCCGTCAACATGAGCGGCGACTACGCTCGGCCCGTGCCCAAGCAGCCCAGACACGAGACGGAACCGTCCCGGTCTCTCCAGCTGAGCGTCGACCGCACGAGTCCGGTCCCGCTGTACTTCCAGCTGTCACAGCAGCTCGAAGCGGCCATCGAGCGAGGGGCGCTCACCCCGGGCAGCCTGCTCGGCAACGAGATCGAGCTGGCGGGCAGGCTCGGCCTCTCGCGGCCGACCGTCCGCCAGGCTATCCAGTCCCTCGTCGACAAGGGGCTGCTGGTGCGCCGCCGGGGCGTGGGCACCCAGGTCGTCCACAGTCAGGTCAAGCGCCCGCTGGAGCTGAGCAGCCTCTACGACGATCTGGAGGCGGCCGGGCAGCGGCCCGCCACCGTGGTGCTGCGCAACACCGCCGAGGCCGCGACCGCGCAGGTCGCGGCGGCCCTCGGGGTCGCGGAGGGCAGTGAGGTCCAGCTGATCGAACGCCTCCGGTACGCCCATGGGGAACCGATGGCGCTGCTCACCAACCACTTGCCCGCCGGTCTGCTGACCTGTGACACCGGACAGCTGGAGGCCACCGGTCTGTACCGGATGATGCGGGCCGCCGGGATCACCCTGCACAGCGCCCGGCAGTCGGTCGGCGCACGGGCGGCCACCGCGACCGAGGCCGGACAACTCGCCGAGAAGGAAGGAGCGCCGGTCCTCACCATGGAGCGCACCACCTTCGACGACACCGGGCGGACGGTCGAATTCGGCTCCCACCTCTACCGCGCCTCGCGGTACGCGTTCGAGTTCCAGCTCCTCGTCCGCCCGTGAGCCGTACGTCGCCGACCGGCCACGCCATGTCCGTTGCGTAAGAATGTTCGGACAAAGTCTTGACGGGGCCCCCGGGCCGCCGTAAAAACTCCCCAGCCGCAACCGGGCGGCCCGGGAGAGAAGGCGGATCCACCATGCGTATCCGGATGCGTATCCACAGGGTCCTTCGGGTCCACAGGGTCCATCGGGCGCCCTTCGACGCCCGGTCCCGGAGAAGCGCGCCGCCGCCCCGGGACACGGCGGCCGAACTGCCGGGCAGACCCGATGCCGGCCCTCCGACCAGCCGTGACTCATACTTGGGCGGCCGGGGAGCGATGAGGATCCCCCGGTTGTACCAGGCAGTAGGACGATCGGCAGTACGGCGAGAAGGGCCCCGCGACGTGGCAAGGGCAAGGACAGGGGTACGCGCGCTGGGCGCGGTGCTGGCGGTGGTGCTCGGGCTCTCCCTGGCAGCGTGCAGCAGTACGGGCGGCAAGCGCGCGGAGGACGCCCGCAAGGCGCAGGCCGCCGCCGGGAAGGCCGCGGTGAGCACTCCCCGCTGGACCTTCGCCATGGTGACCCACTCGGGCGACGGCGACACCTTCTGGGACATCGTCCAGAAGGGCGCGGAGGAAGCCGCGGTCAAGGACAACATCAACTTCCTCTACTCCAAGAGCGACGAGGGCCAGCAGCAGGCCCAGCTCGTCCAGACCGCCATCGACAAGAAGGTCGACGGTCTGATCGTCACGCTCGCCAAACCAGACTCGATGAAGGCCGTCGTCAGGAAGGCCGTCGCCGCCGGTATCCCCGTGATCACCGTCAACTCGGGGTCCGAGCAGTCCGCCGCCTACGGCGCGCTCACCCATATCGGCCAGGACGAGACCATCGCCGGTGAGGCCGTCGGCGACGAGCTGGACAAGCGCGGCAAGAAGAAGACCCTCTGCGTCCTGCACGAACAGGGCAACGTCGGACACGAGCAGCGGTGCGCGGGCGTCAAGAAGACCTTCGGCGGCGACGTGGTGAACCTGTACGTCGACGGCACCAACATGCCCGACGTCCAGGCGTCCATCGAGGCCAAACTCCAGGCCGACAGCTCCGTCGACGCCGTCGTCACCCTCGGCGCGCCCTTCGCGGACACCGCGGCCAAGGCGAAGCAGTCCGCCGGGAGCGACGCCGAGATCGACACCTTCGACCTCAACGCCAAGGTCGCCGCATCCCTGAAGGCCGGGACGCTCGGCTTCGCCGTCGACCAGCAGCCCTATCTCCAGGGGTACGAGGCGGTCGATCTGCTCTGGCTGTACCGGTACAACGCCGATGTCCTCGGCGGCGGGCGGCCCGTGCTGACC
>NZ_JBSGUP010000360.1:0-8348 GCF_053607985.1 Streptomyces sp. NPDC055078 | reverse complement strand
GGGCCCCGGGGGCCCCGATGGCACGGCGCCTCGCCGTCCGGGCCAGCCGGGCCGCTTCCGGCAGCGAGGCGATGAACGCGGCCCGGGCGTAGTGACCCGGCCGGGCACGGCGGTCCGCGACGGCCCGGGCCGCCGCCGCGACCCCGTAGCAGGCGTGCGCGGTCCGATTGAGCCGGGCCAGCTGCCAGACGGTGTAGACGGCCTGGATGTCCAGGGCCACGATCACCTTCGCCCGCTGGGCGAGAGACCGCAGCTCGGTGTCCCGCTCGGCCGACAGCCACACCCGCTCGGCACCCTTGGCCTGACGGGCGGCCGTGGCGAACGCCTTGCCCCGGGCGGCGTCGCCCGCCGAGAACGAGTGTCGCGCCGTCAGCAGTTCGGAGTCGGGCAGGGCGTCCGCCGGGGGGAATCCGGCCAGCCGGATCCGTACACCCCCGTCCGCGCCGCCCGCGCTGTCAGCGCCGTTCAACAGAGTCCGCAGTGCCGCCGTGAGGTTCTCGGGGCGCGGGGCGGCAGCCGCCACCAGGAGTACTTCGATCACGCCCGCACACTCTCCGCTTCGGCGGTGCCCCGCTCCGCGCCGTCCCTGGCCTGGATGAGGCGGCGGACAGCGGGCTCCATCACGGCGTCCCGGGCGAAGCGGGCCGCGTGCTCCCGGGCGGCCCGGCGCTGCCCGTCGTCCGCCTCCACCGCCATCCGCGCGGCCGAGCAGAACGCCTCCGTGAGGAACTCCGCGTCCAGGCCCTCCGCACCCGTCCACAGCGGATGCCCCGCCAGCATGGCCGATGCGTCGTGGTCCCGCTCGTGCGCCGAGAGCACCGGCAGCCCCGAGGCCATGAACTCGTACACCTTGCCGGACGTGACGAAACGGCCGCCGACCAGCATGAGGACCAGGGCGTCCCAGCTGTTGTAAGTGGCGGCGACCTCGGCCTTGGGGACGGGCCCGCCGAAGACGACACCGTCCGGCTCGGCCGCCCGGATCAGATCCATGTGCTTGTTGGCCTCACGGCTGGCCCCGGCACCGATGTGGCCACGGATCTCGAAGCGGGAACGCGCCACCAGCGGGTCGCGCTGCCGCGCCGCCCGCCAGGCGTCGAGCACGGTCTCCAGGAAGACCGGCTTGAAATTGACCGACCCCAGATAGCCGAAGACCAGCCCCTCGCCCTCCTTCGGGGCGGCGGTGACGGGCGGCAGGCTGTCCGCGTCGAAGCCGTTGCGCACGACATGGACACGGGAGGCGAGTTCGGGGTAGCGGTCCCGGTAGAAGTCGGCGATGGGGTCATTGACGCACCACACCCCGACGGCGTCGGAGAGCACCTTCTCCTCCCACCGGCCGGACTCCGAATCCCGGGTGAACGCCTCGCCGCCACCGATCACATCGACGGACCAGCCGTCCCGGAAGTCGATGGCGTACGGCACCTGGTGCGTCTCCCACAGCTTCCACGCGGCGGCGAGATTCACATACGGAGCACAGCTCGCCACCAGCAGATCGGCCGGCCGCTCCCGGTGGATGTCGACCACGGCGCGCTCCAGCTCGTCGCGCCACCCGCCGAACACCGGCTCCGGGAAGTGCTTCAGATGGCTCTCCCGCTCGCGCAGCGCCCACTGGGTGGGCTGGAGCGCGCGCTGCTCGGTGAACCGGCGGATGTCCGTCTCCAGATCATCGCGCACCAGCGGCAGTTCGACGATGCTGGTACGCGGATCGACCGCGTGGGACAGGGTGTGGTCCAGGCCGTACTCGCGTTCCCAGCTCTCTTCGAGAATGGTCACCACGGTCACGTCCCAGCCCTGGGCGATGAACTGGTTCGCCGTCTCGCGCATGCGGTACGCGCAGCTCTTGGCCGCCGGCGGGAAGCCGATCGCCAGATAGATCAGGTGCGGGCGGCCGGGCTGGGTCACCGGGGCGGGGCCGCCCCTGCGGGACAGAAGCGGGTTGCTCCGCCCGGTTGTGCTGAGACGTCTGATCGGATTGCGCAAGAGATGACTCCGCGATGAGAAGGCCGGGCGGGGAACGGGACGTTCAGTGCTGGTCGGCGAGGACCTGGACCACACGGCGGGCGGCACTGCCGTCGCCGTAGGGCTCGCCCTGCGCGCTGTCGGGCGCGGTCCGGGTGGCCGTGCGGATCCAGGCGTCCTGGCCCAGCTCCCTCGGGTCGGGTACGAGGACGTTCCAGCCGTTCTCCACGGTCTCGACCCACTCCGTCTCCGGGCGCAGCGTGGTGCAGGCCCGGCCGAGGAGGAACGCCTCCTTCTGCAGACCGCCCGAGTCGGTGACGACCCCGGCCGAGCGCAGCACCGCGGCGACGAGACCGGCGTACGGCAGCGGACGGCCCGCGTGCAGGCTGCCCTGGTTCAGCTTGATCCCGAAACTCTCGGCGCGCGCGACCAGCCGCGGGTGCGCCAGCAGCGCCACCGGCACCGGCAGCCCGGCGAGGGCGTCGACCAGCGCGGCGAGCCGCTCCGGATCATCGGTGTTCTCGGCGCGGTGCAGGGTGGAGACGAGATACGGGGCCTGGGGGTCGATCCCTTCGGGCAGCTCGGGCAGCGGGTGCTCACCGGCCAGGACCGCGTCACGGATGCGCAGGCACACATCCACCATCACATCGCCGACGAGCGCGGCACGCTCGGCCAGGCCCTCGTTCGCGAGATGGCGCATCGCCTCCGCGGTGGGAGCCAGCAGCAGATCAGCCGCGTGGTCCGTCATCACGCGATTGTGCTCCTCGGGCATCCGGCGGTTGAAGGACCGCAGGCCCGCCTCCAGGTGCGCCACGCGGTAGTGGAGCTTCACGGCGGACAGCGCGCCGGCCAGTGTCGAATTGGTGTCGCCGTAGACGAGCACCCAGTCGGGGCGCTCCTCGTCCAGGACCTTGTCCATGGCGGCGAGGACGGCACCGGTCTGGACCCCATGGCTGCCGGAGCCGACGCCCAGGTGCACATCCGGGTCGGGGATGCCGAGACCGGAGAAGAAGACGTCGGACAGATCGGCGTCGTAGTGCTGACCTGTGTGCACGATCACATGATCGTGGGAGGTGTCGGCGAAGGCCGCGGCGATCGGGGCGAGCTTGACCAGCTGGGGACGAGCCCCGACAACACTGAGGACCTTCACGCTGTACTGCTCCTTGTGAACGGAAGAATCGGTGCCTGAGACGCACCTTTCCGCCCCATGGTACGAGGGGCCGGAAATCCGGCCCGGCGGCGGTAGTTCGGGTCGGGGCGGTCCTCGGCGACAATGGGCGGACCATGGGACCGCCCATGGACCGACCACGGACACGGCATCGGCGACGTTCATAGCACCTTTCGGGGGGACGGTATGCTCCCTGGGCTGCAGTGGGGCCTGGGAATGCCTGTGAGACCGGCTGACGCGCAGGCGTCCAGGAGAGATCGAGGAAGGCATGTACATGGGGTTCGACAGCGCCACGGAGGCCCGGCGCACACGGGGGCGGGTGGTCATGCTCGTCGACAACGGCGTTCGCAACGACTCCCGGGTCCAGAAGGCCGCTCGGTCGGCGGCGGACGCCGGCTGGGAGGTTGTCCTCTTCGGTCTTTCACCGAACAAGAAGCACCACTCCTGGAACATCGGCAAGGCCGAGGTGCGCCTGGTGCCGAAGCCCGCCGCGCTCACGGTGAACCGATTCGACCAGCGGCGCGCGCCGCTGCGCCAGCCGCTCGCCTACCGCAGTGACCAGTACGCCCGCTACCGGATGCAGGCGGCCAAGGCATGGCGGTCCGATCTGTACTTCCGCCGGGCCGCCGAGACCGCCGGCGGACCGGGCAAGGGCAGCGCCAGCGGCTCCCCGCTGCGGCTGGTGCTGCCGAGGGTCGGCGCCAAGGTCTACAGCAAGTGGGTCGGGCTCCGCGTCCGCCAGACCCGGCGCCTGCGCAAGACCCGCAAGGAGCTGACGGCCCCGCTGGACCGCGCCGCGATGACCATGTGGCACAAGCTGCGCGGTGAGCGGTCCTGGCGTTCGCTGATGCCCTATCTGTGGGACTTCGAGCTGACCTTCGCCCATCACATCGACGAGCTGAAGCCCGACATCATCCACGCCCATGACTTCCGCATGCTCGGTGTGGGCGCGCGGGCGGCGGTGCGCGGACGGGCCGCCGGGCGCCCGGTGAAGCTGGTGTGGGACGCCCATGAGTATGTGCCCGGTCTGCACTCGCCCCACCCCCGCTGGCTGCTGGGCCACATCGCCTGGGAGAAGGAGCACGCGCAGTTCGCCGACGCCGCGATCACCGTCTCCCCGTCGCTCGCTGAGCTGCTGAAGAAGGACCACAAGCTCAAGGAACTGCCCACCGTGGTGCTCAACGCACCGGTGTGCTCGCCCGATCCGGAGGAGGTCGCGGAGGCGGACCCGGTGCCGGATCTGCGCGAGCTGTGCGGCGTCGACGAGGACACCCAGCTGCTGGTGTACTGCGGCGGCATCAATCCGGTGCGCGGTCTGGAGACCATGATCGAGGCGATGCCGTCGCTGCCCGATGTGCATGTCGCCCTGATCTCCGTCCCGCCGGGCCGCCCGTTCGTCGCGACGGCCAAGATCGAGGCGCTGATCGAGGAGCTGGGCGTCGGCGACCGGGTCCATGTCCTCCCCTTCGTACCGCACTGGCAGGTGCCCGAGTTCCTGTCACCGGCGGACGCGGCGGTCAGCCCGCTGCACCACCTGCCCAACCACGAGCTGGCGCTGAGCAACAAGTTCTTCGAGTACTCGCAGGCCAAACTGCCGCTGGTGGTCAGCGACATCCGCACCATGGCCGCGATGGTGGAGTCGACCGGCCAGGGCGAGGTCTTCCGCGCCCAGGACGTGGAGGACTACGTCCGCGCGGTGAAGACCGTGCTGGCCGACCCCGGCCGCTACCGCAAGGCGTACGAGAAGCCGGGCCTGCTGGAGCAGTGGACCTGGGAGCGCCAGGGCGAGATCCTCGACGAGGTCTACAGCCGTCTGCTGCCCGACCGTACGAAGCGCGGCTGACGTCCGCTGCCCGACCGCACGCATGCCGACCGTACGCATGCCCGGCTGTGCGCATGCACGGGTGCACGGAGCGCGGCTGAACGAAGGCCGGGAAGCGCCCGCCGGGCGCCTCCCGGTCCTCCGGGCGTCCGGTGCGGGCCCGTCCCCGCGGGCCCGTGGGGCCATCGGCCGCGGGGGAGCGACATGATAGTTTTCCCGGTGTGTCCGCCCTGTTGACAGTCGGCAGCGTCACGGAGGGCGGCGCGGCGCGCACGCGGATCGAAGCCGTAGCACAGGGGAAGCCGCGAACGGCCCGCAGTCCGGGGGCACGTCCTCCGGTATCTCCGCGGCGCGCGGGTGGGGCGGCCGTTCGGCGGTCGCGGGAATCGGTGGAATCGGGACGCACCTCTTCGTCCTCGAACCTGGACGCGGTGGAGGGCCTCGCGGCATGACGCATGTACTTCTGATTGCGGGGGCGGTACCGCAGCCCGCGGTCCTCAGGGCCTCCCTGGAGAAATTCCGCGCGGCGGGCGCGACCGTACAGCTCGTCGGCATGTTCAGCACCTCAGACATCACAGACATCACGGACGCCACCGCGGACCACGGCGTCGCGCCCGACGGACTGCGTTCCCTGAAAGAGGCCAACGCAGCGCGCGGTACCGCCTTCGCGAAGCGCGTCGGCAAGCTGCCCGCGCCCCGCCGCGTCTGGGCGAGCGCCGAGCGCGACCCGCAGACACGGGTCTGGGCCCGCAGGGCCCAGGTGCTGGTCGCCCTGGACCCGTCCGCCGTGTACACCATCTGGCAGTTCGCCCAGCGCAACCGCCGCGCGCAGGCCGTCTTCGGCACCGCGCCCGCCCTCAAGGCGGTGGCCGACCGCCGGGACCGCCCCGGGCACTACCGAATCCAGGACGCGCGCAACTCCATGCCCAGCCCGGCGTACGCGGCGCGCGCCACCAAGCGGAACACCCGGCGAGCGGTGGGCGCGACCCTGCGCAGGGCCTCCTCACCCGCCGTGATGCGCAACGCCCTCGGCGCCAAGGCGTGGCGCATCGCCGTCAACGCGCCGAAGGTGCCCGACCGGATGCGGGCCAAGCTGGCCCGCCGGGTCAGCACCTCCATGACCAAGGGCGGCCGGAAGGCCGGCGCGTCCATGGTGCTCAGCTCGGCCGCCCGGCTCACCGCCAACCGGGCGCTCCAGGCCGATCTGTACGCGGAGGCCGCCCGCGCCGACCTGGCCAGGGGACATGACGACCCGGCGGGCCGGACCAGGGCGATCACCGCCGCACTCGGCCAGGCGGACACCCGGCACAAGAAGGGCGACACCAAGGGAGCGGCGGCGGCCCTGTCCAGCGCGCTGGGTCTCGCCTTCCACCGGGCCATCCACTCCGACGGACTGTCCTCGCCGCTCGCCGCCGACCCGGCCGGCTTCCTCAAGCCGTTCCGCGCCAGTTCGGCGTACGCCGCGCTCGTCGCGCCGGGCGGGCGGGCCGTCCCGGCGGCCCCCGCGCCCGCCGGCCGGCCGCTGCGGCTGCTGGTCACCACGTACTACTACGACAACTTCATCCAGCCGGTCCTGGACCGCTACGGCGACGACCCCAACGTCGAGATCCGCTACTTCGACGTCAAGGACGACGACACACTGCGCCCGCTGGCGCGCAGCGGCGGCCGGATGCTGGAGCACGGCCTCGGGGGACAGCCGGCCTTCGGCCGCCAGGTCGAGGAGGCACTGCGCCCGCATCTGGACTGGGCTGACATCGTCTTCGTCGACTGGTGCACCAGCGCCGCCGCCCTGTTCACCCAGGTCGACCCCGGAACCACCCGTATCGTCCTGAGGCTGCACAGCTACGAGGCACTCACCCACTGGCCGCACCTGGTGGACTACTCCAGGGTCGACGACATGGTCTTCGTCGGCGAGCATCTGCGCGACCTGGTGGTGGACGTACTGCCGCAGCTCCGCGCGGAGAACGCGCCCGAACTGCACGTCATCGCCAACGCCATGGATCTGGAGCGCTTCCGGCAGGAGAAGGACTCCGCCGATGTCCGCTTCACCCTCGGCCTGGTGGGGGTGAGCGCGGTCGCGAAGGATCCGCGCTGGGCCCTGGAAGTACTGCGGGAGCTGCGCTCCCGCGACGAGCGCTACCGGCTCGTCGTCATCGGCGACGGCCTCAACCGCAAGGCCAGTGCCGCCGCCCGCGCCTATGACGACCTGTTGCAGAAGGATCTCGCCGAGCTGGTTCCCGCGGGCGCCGTCGAACTGGTCGGCCGTACCGAGGACGTACCGGGCGCGCTGACCGGTGTCGGCGTCATCCTCAGCAGCTCGGTGCGCGAGAGCTTCCACTGCGGTCTGGTCGAGGGTGCCGTGAGCGGGGCCCTGCCCGTGGTGCGCGACTGGCCGTTCTTCGCCGGGAAGGACCACGGCGCGCGGACCCTGTTCCCCGCCGACTGGGTCGTCGCCTCGCCGAAGGAGGCGGCCGAGCGCATCCTCGCGCACACCGGGTCGGACGAGGACTGGCGGGCGGCGACGGCCGCGGCGGCGAAGCACTCGCTGTCGACCTGGGACTGGTCGGTGATCAGCGCGGAGTTCGACCGGCTGCTGCTCGGGAAGCGGCACGGCTGAGCGCGTGATCGGGTTCGCGCGGACCGGACCGGACACGGACCGCGCGACGGGATCAGCGTCGCGCGGATCAGGCCGCATAATCGCGCGGATCACGCCGCGTAACGGGATCAGACGGTGCGCTCGGTCAGTGCACCGGCTCGGTCAGTACGCCCGCTCGGTCAGTACACCGGCCTTCTCCTCGTACCGCGACCCGGTCCCCGGGCACTCCCACACACCCGGCTCGTCCGCCCGCTCCACCAGCCGGACACCCGCCTTGCCGACCCAGCCGATCCGCCGCGCCGGTACGCCCACGACCAGGGCGAAGTCCGGTACGTCCTTCGTCACGACGGCGCCCGCGGCGACCATGGCCCAGCGGCCGATCTCCAGTGGTGCGACACACACCGCGCGGGCGCCGATCGAGGCGCCGTCGGCGATCCGCACCCCCACGGCCTCCCAGTCGCCGCCGCGCTTCTGCTTGCCCTCAGGGTCGACGGAGCGCGGGTTGTGGTCGTTGGTGAGCACCACGGCGGGCCCGATGAAGACCCCGTCGCCGAGTTCCGCGGGCTCGTAGACCAGCGAGTAGTTCTGGAGCTTGCAGTTGTCGCCCATGCGCACACCCGTGCCGACATACGCGCCGCGACCGATCACACATCCCGTGCCGAGCCGGGCTCCCTCGCGGATCTGGGCGAGTTCCCAGACACTGCTTCCCTCGCCGATCTCGGCGGTCTCGTCGACCTGGGCGGTGGGCTGGACCCTGTAGTTCACTTCTCTGCCTTCCGGTGCGCGGCTTCGCCGTGTGAGCATAC
>NZ_JBSGUP010000359.1:0-8357 GCF_053607985.1 Streptomyces sp. NPDC055078 | reverse complement strand
CACCGAAACCGCGCACCGACACCGCCCCGCGCCCCCGCCCCTGCCGCGCACCGGCTCGCCCTGGCCCCCGCTCGCACCGGCCCGCCCTGACCTCACCCCGGCCCCGTGCTGAACGGGCTCCCCGGGCTCCCGGGGGCTCCCCGGCAGGTGACTGGCGGCTCCACGCCTGCCACGCACCCGTTATGCCCCTAAGGTAAGAAAAAGTGACGATCGCCGGATAGCCCCTTGCGTACGTTAGGTAAAGTAAGGAATGCGTCAACGACGCGATAAGAAAACCTAGGTGCGCCGGGAAGTCTGGTCGGCATGTGCTTTGCCCTGCCCGACCGACCGGAGGTTCCCCGACCATGCCCGCGCCCACCACCCGTAAATTCCTCGGCCGACTCTCGCTGCCCGAGCGCACCTTCGTGGCGGACGCCCTGCGCACCGAGACCGTCGGCGGCGTACTTCTCCTCGCGGCCGCCATCGCCGCGCTGATCTGGGCGAACACCCCGCTCGGCGACAGCTACGAGGCCGTACGCGACTTCCATATTGGGCCGGCGTCCCTCGGGCTTGACCTCTCCATCCAGCACTGGGCCGCCGATGGACTGCTCGCGATCTTCTTCTTCGTCGCCGGTGTCGAGCTGAAGCGGGAACTGGTCGCCGGTGAGCTGCGCGAACCCAAGGCAGCCGCGCTCCCGGTCATCGCCGCGATCTGCGGTATGGCCGCGCCCGCGCTCGTCTATCTGCTGGTCAACACGGTCGGCGGCGGCTCCACCGACGGCTGGGCCGTCCCCACCGCCACCGATATCGCCTTCGCGCTCGCCGTCCTCGCGGTCATCGGCACCTCGCTGCCGTCCGCGCTGCGCGCGTTCCTGCTGACGCTCGCCGTCGTCGACGACCTCTTCGCGATACTGATCATCGCGATCTTCTTCACCAGCGATCTGAACTTCGCCGCCCTCGGCGGGGCCGTCGTGGGCCTGGTGGTCTTCTGGGTGCTGCTGCGCAAGGGCGTGCGCGGCTGGTACGTATACGTCCCGCTGGCGCTCACCATCTGGGGGCTGATGTACAACAGCGGCGTCCACGCCACCATCGCCGGTGTCGCGATGGGCCTGATGCTGCGGTGCGGTCGCCGGCCGCACGAGGAGCACTCCCCCGGTGAGTACATCGAGCATCTGGTGCGCCCCCTGTCCGCGGGGCTCGCCGTCCCGCTGTTCGCGCTCTTCTCGGCGGGCGTCAGCGTGTCCGGCGGCGCCGTCGGGGATGTCTTCACCCAGCCGGAGACCCTCGGTGTCGTCCTCGGTCTGGTGGTCGGCAAGGCCGTGGGCATCTTCGGCGGCACCTGGCTCGCGGCGCGCTTCACCCGCGCCGAGCTGAACGAGGATCTGGCCTGGCCCGATGTGTTCGCCGTCGCCACGCTCGCCGGTATCGGCTTCACCGTGTCGCTCCTCATCGGTGAACTCGCCTTCGCGGGCGACGCGGTACTCACCGACGAGGTCAAGGCCGCGGTTCTGATCGGCTCGTTGATCGCTGCCGTGTTCGCGGGGATTCTCCTCAAGTTGCGGGTACGCAAGTACCGGGCACTGTGGGAGGACGAGGAGCGCGACGAAGACCAGGACGGTATCCCCGACGTCTACGAGCAGGGCAAACCCGAATATCACCTGCGTATGGCGGCGATCCATGAGAAGAAGGCCGCCGAACACCGCCGTCTCGCGGAACTGGCGGGGGCGTCGCGCGGTGACGGCGCCGGTCCGGCATGATCTGATGGCGGACTCAGGGAAGCGTCGGCCTCAGGAGACAGGTATCGACCTCAGGCGACCCTCACGAGACAGGGAGCAGTGATGAGCGACCCCGGCACCAGTGCCGAGCGCAGCCTCGGCCAGCTGGTCGCCTCGGCGACCGCCGAGATGTCCGCGCTTGTGCACGACGAGATCGCGCTGGCCAAGGCGGAGCTGCGGCAGGACGTCAAGCGCGGCGCGATCGGTGGTGTGGCCATCAGTATCGCGGGCGTATTCGCGCTCTTCTCCCTGCCGGTGTTCAGCTTCGCGGCGGCGTACGGGATCCACAATCTGGGCCTCGGTCTGGCGTGGTCGTTCCTGATCGTGGGCGGGGCGTTCCTGCTGCTGGCGGGCCTGCTGGCGTGGCTGGCCATCAACAAGTTCAAGAAGGTCAAGCCGCCGGAGAAGTCCATCGCGTCGGCGAAGGAGACCGCGGCCGTCCTGCAGAACGCCAAGCCGCACCCCCGGGCGGCGCAGGACGGGCTCCCGGTCCCGGCGGGGTCGCGGGAGGGATGACGTCGGACGCCGGGGCTTCGGCAACCGCCGCGGCTTCGGTGTCCCCCGCCAGGGCAGGGCCCGCCCCTCCCGGCCGGAACGGCGCGATCAACACGAGGCGCTCGGGTGTGGCACGCTCATCAGCATGACGGCCCCTGAATCCGGTAATGGAAGCCCCGTACGCATCGACGGTCCCTGGACCCACCGCGACGTGGCCGCCAACGGCGCGCGCTTCCATATCGCCGAGATGGGCGACGGTCCCCTGGTGCTGCTCCTCCACGGTTTCCCGCAGTTCTGGTGGACCTGGCGGCATCAGCTGCCCGCGCTCGCCGACGCCGGGTACCGGGCGGTCGCGATGGATCTACGGGGCGTGGGCGGCAGTGACCGTACGCCGCGCGGGTACGACCCCGCCAACCTCGCCCTCGACATCACCGGCGTGGTGCGCTCGCTCGGCGAGCCGGACGCGGCGCTGGTCGGTCATGATCTGGGCGGCTATCTGGCGTGGACGGCGGCGGTGATGCGGCCGAAGCTGGTCCGCAGGCTCGCCGTCTCCGCCATGCCGCACCCCCGGCGGTGGCGCTCCGCGATGCTGGCCGACTTCTCACAGAGCCGGGCCGGATCGTACGTCTGGGGCTTCCAGCGGCCGTGGCTGCCGGAGCGTCAGCTCGTGGCGGACGACGGGGCCTTGGTAGGCAAGCTGATCCACGACTGGTCGGGGCCCAAGCCGCCCGACGAGTCGGCGCTCGATGTCTACCGGCGGGCGATGTGCATCCCGTCGACGGCGCACTGCTCGATCGAGCCGTACCGGTGGATGGTGCGATCGCTGGCCCGGCCCGACGGTATCCAGTTCAACCGCCGGATGAAGCGCCCGGTGCGGGTGCCGACGCTGCATCTGCACGGCTCGCTGGACCCGGCGATGCGCACCCGCAGCGCGGCCGGCTCGGGAGCGTATGTGGAGGCGCCGTACCGCTGGCGGCTCTTCGACGGTCTCGGGCACTTCCCGCATGAGGAGGACCCGCTGGCGTTCTCCACGGAGCTGATCAACTGGCTCAAGGACCCGGAACCCGACCGCTAGGTCGCGTCGGCCGGGCCGAACGCGCGGCCAGGAGAAACGCGTACCTCCAACCCGCCGCCGAGGGCTCCCACCCTGGTGTACCGGGCAGGCCCGGTACACCTCTCAAACACCAGGGAACGCTTGTCCTACGAACATCCAAATGCCCGGCGCATAGGCCGATTGGCCGCCCCTGACACGGTTACCGACCTTGGGCCACGGGCAGACGTCCCGGTATGGGCTGGACGTACGACTACGGTGACGCGGCACGCAACCGTCGCTCGGCCAATGGTTCGAGCACACGCAACAGTGATGGCCCGCAGGGCGAGGGCCCCGAGCACGCGGCGCAAGGGATCGGGATTCCCCGCATCCTGCGACGGCGCGCCCGCTGGGTATCCGCCCGATTGCGGCACACCCGCCACTGACACACACCACAGACACACACCACAGCAATCCCACGGGCCGCACCTCACGGCGACAGAAGACCCGGGCGTGGGCTGGACAGGGCGGGCTGCACCAGGGACTGGCTGACTCAGGCGCGGGCTGCCCCAGGCGCGGGCTGACTTCCGGCGCGGGCCGACCCAGGGGCGGCTGCCCCAGGGACTGGCCGACCCAGGCGCGGGCTGACCAAGTGACTGGCCGGCCCAGGCGCGGACAGGCCGTACGCGGGCCGCTACAGCGCGCATCCCTGGCTGTCCACTTCCTGGCCCGCCGACAGACCCGCCGAGATGTCCCCGGCGATCTCGTCCACGGTCAGGGCGTAACCGGTGTTGGGGTCGTCCAGCGACCGGGCGAAGATGACTCCGTACACCTCGCCCTCGGGGGTGAGCAGCGGGCCGCCGGAGTTGCCCTGGCGGACCGTGGTGAACAGGGAGTAGACATCGCGGCGGACGGTGCCCCGGTGGTAGATGTCGGGGCCGTTGGCGTTGATCCGGCCGCGGACGCGGGCCGAGCGGACGTCGTACGCGCCGTTCTCCGGGAATCCGGCGACGATGGCGCCGTCTCCGGTGCGCGCGTCGGGCTCGGCGAACGTGAGCGGCTTGGCCTTGAGGTCGGGGACGTCCAGCACGGCGATGTCGCGCTCCCAGTCGTAGAGGACGACCGTCGCGTCGTAGAGCCTGCCCTCACCGCCGATCTGTACGGTCGGCTCGTCCACGCCGCCGACGACATGCGCGTTGGTCATCACCCGCCGCTCGCCGAAGACGAATCCGGTGCCTTCGAGGACCTTGCCGCAGCTGTTCGCCGTACCGACGACCTTGACGATGGACTTCTTGGCGCGGGCGGCGACCGGGCTGCCCTGGAGTGCCGGGTCGGGGGCCTCGACCTCCTTGATGGGCTCGTCGGAGAAGGGGCTGAAGACCTGCGGGAGCCCGTTCTGCGCGAGGACGGAAGAGAAGTCCGTGAACCAGGTGGAGGCCTGAGCGGGCATCACCCGGGAGACGCCCAGCAGCACTTTGGAGGTACGGACCTCCTTGCCGAGGGTGGGCAGCGCCGTCCCGGCGAGCGCGGAGCCGATCAGCCAGGCGACCAGGAGCATCGCGACGACATTGACCAGAGCGCCGCCGGTGGCGTCCAGAGCGCGGGCGGGTGACCAGGTGATGTACCGGCGCAGCTTGTTGCCGAGGTGCGTGGTGAACGCCTGGCCGACCGAGGCACAGACGATCACGATGACGACGGCGACGACCGTGACCGTGGTGGACACCTCACGGTCGTCCGTCAGTTCGGCCCAGAGCACGGGCAGCAGATAGACCGCGACGAGACCGCCGCCGAGGAATCCGATCACCGACAGAATGCCGACGACGAAACCCTGTCGATAGCCGATGATCGCGAACCATACGGCGGCGACCAGCAACAGGATGTCCAGCACGTTCACCGTGGTTTGCCTCGCACCTTCATCGCCTTCGTCACCGGATGTCGGTCCAGCTCATCACCGGATGTCGATCCGGCTCGTGGCCGGTGTTCGATCCGGCCGGGGTTCGGAGGGTCAGCCTGTCATGCGCGCCAGTCCAGCGGGACCTGCTTGCCCCGGTCCCATGGCCGCTCCCAGCCCGCGAAGTGCAGGATGCGGTCGATCACACCGGCGGTGAAGCCCCAGACCAGGGCTCCTTCGACGGTGAAGGCGGGGCCGCGCATCCCGCTGGGGTGCACGGTCGTGGCCCGGTTGGCCGGGTCCGTGAGATCCGCCACGGGCACGGTGAAGACCCGGGCCGTCTCCGCCGGGTCGACCGCTCCGACGGGGCTCGGGGTCCGCCACCAGCCCAGTACGGGCGTGACGACGAAACCGCTCACCGGGATGTAGAGCTTGGGCAGCGCCGCGAAGAGCTGGACGCCCGCCGGGTCGAGCCCGGTCTCCTCCTCCGCCTCGCGCAACGCCGCCCGCAGCGGCCCCGAGGTGGCCGGGTCGCCGTCCTCGGGATCGAGGGCGCCCCCGGGGAAGGCCGGCTGCCCGGCGTGCGAGCGCAGACTGCCGGCCCGCTCCATCAGCAGCAGCTCAGGCCCGGTCGCGCCCTCGCCGAAGAGGACCAGGACGGCGGACTGTCTGCCCGCGCCGTTCGCAGGGGGCAGAAAGCTGCTGAGCTGGCGGGGCCGGACGGTGTCCGCGGCGCGCGCGACGGGATCGAGCCAGCCGGGCAGCCCCTCGGCGGTGACGGTCACCTCACCGCGCGGGGGCGCATGGCGGTGCCGGACGGCGTCGCCGCGCCCGGCCCCGGGACGACGGGCGGTCGCGGGGCCGGGCCCGGGGATGTGGCGGCGGGCGGTCGTACCACCGTCGCCGGCCGCGTCACCACTCCCACACCCGGAAAACCCAGACGAGTCAGAAAACCCGGACAAGTCAGAAAACTCAGACATCCCTGCCTCGTCACCGCCTCGCTCGAACACCCCGGCCTCGCCCTGCGCCTCGGCCCCTTCCCCCTCAGGGGCTCTTGCGGACTCAGGGACTCTGGCGCACTCAGGGCCTCTGACATACCTCTGGTCGCTGCCGTACCTCTGGTCGTACGTCTCTTCTCCTACGTGCATGGCACCCCCTCCCCCACAACGCCCGGCACCACGTCGATCGTTCCGCCGCCTCCCGACCGGCCGTACCGGCTCGGGTCACCCGGTCTCGCCCACGGGCCGCTCCCCCAGCGCCGGCGCGGGCCTGCCCGGGTAGTCCGGCGGCGGGCTCAGCCGCTGGCCCGGCTGCCCGCCCAGCTCGTACTTGAGCAGCTTCCGGGCCTTCTCCGGGTCGGTCTCGCCCTCCCCGTACGACGGGCACAGATGCGCGATCGGACAGGCTCCGCACGCCGGTCTCCGGGAGTGGCAGATACGGCGTCCGTGGAAGATCACCCGGTGCGAGAGCATCGTCCACTCGGATTTGGGGAAGATGGCGGCGATCTCCGCCTCGACCTTCTCCGGGTCCTCCTGCTCGGTCCACTTCCAGCGGCGCACCAGCCGGCCGAAGTGGGTGTCGACGGTGATCCCGGGGACCCCGAAGGCATTGCCCAGCACGACGAACGCCGTCTTGCGCCCGACGCCGGGCAGCGAGACCAGATCCCCCAGCCGCCCGGGGACCTCACCCCCGAAATTGTCCCGGAGCGAGGTGGACAGACCCAGCAGGGACTTGGCCTTGGCGCGGAAGAAGCCCGTGGGGCGGATGATCGCCTCCAGGTCCTCGGGCGCCGCCGCGGCCATGTCCTCAGGGGTGGGATACCTGGCGAAGAGCGCGGGGGTCGTCTGGTTCACCCGCAGGTCCGTGGTCTGGGCGGAGAGGACCGTGGCCACCAGCAGCTCGAAGGGGTTGCGGAAGTCCAGCTCCGGATGGGCGTACGGATAGACCTCGGCCAGCTCGCGGTTCATCCGGCGCGCCCGGCGGACCATCGCGAGCCGGGACTCGGGCTTGCCGGGGTCCGGAACCGAACGCGGCCTCGAACGCGACACCGGCCCCTTTGGGGGCGCGGAGACCGGCCTGACCGGATTCTTCGGTTCCGTTTCAGCCTGATGTGCGGCTTTTCGGGCACCGGTCGGCAACTGTTCGCCCACAGCGGAATTCTGCTTTCCGGACACTCTTCCAGCCCCCTTGGCCTGCGCTCTCACCGGCGAATTGGACACTCGGCAAGCCTACGGTCCACCACTGACATCCGCCCCGGTCACCGGTAATCCGGACCCAATCGGGCCCCTGCCGCACGAACAGGTGCACCAGTGCGTCAGACTTGTTGTGATTGATCGCATGAATATTTACTTGCCAGGGGTCGCCCACAGCCGAGCTGTCCTGCGCGGTGTCCCCCGGACCGGCACGCCGCGGTCCGGCATCATGGGGGGCCATGGTCCCTGAGCAGGTCGACAAGGAGAGAACTCGTGGACGACGTTCTGCGGCGCGCCCCGCTCTTCGCGGCGCTCGATGACGAGCAGGCCGCGGAGCTTCGCGGCTCGATGAGTGAGGTGACGCTCGCCCGCGGCGACGCGCTCTTCCATGAGGGCGACCCCGGTGACCGCCTCTATGTGGTCACCGACGGCAAGGTCAAGCTGCACCGCACCTCCCCCGACGGCCGCGAGAACATGCTCGCGGTCCTCGGCCCGGGAGAGCTGATCGGCGAGCTGTCCCTGTTCGACCCGGGCCCGCGCACGGCGACCGCCACCGCGCTGACCGAGGTCAAGCTCCTCGGCCTCGGCCACGGCGACCTCCAGCCCTGGCTGAATGTCCGCCCCGAGGTGGCCACCGCGCTGCTGCGCGCCGTCGCCCGCAGGCTGCGCAAGACCAATGACCAGATGTCCGACCTGGTCTTCTCCGACGTTCCTGGCCGGGTGGCCCGTGCGCTCCTCGATCTGTCGCGCCGCTTCGGTGTGCAGTCGGAGGAGGGCATCCATGTCGTCCACGATCTGACCCAGGAGGAGCTGGCCCAGCTCGTCGGCGCCTCCCGCGAGACGGTGAACAAGGCCCTGGCCGACTTCGCCCAGCGCGGCTGGCTGCGCCTTGAGGCGCGCGCCGTGATCCTGCTGGATGTGGAGCGGCTCGCCAAGCGTTCACGCTAGGTCCTGGAGCAAGCGCCGGCTCCTGGGACAGGCGCCGGCTCCTGGAA
>NZ_JBSGUP010000358.1:0-8359 GCF_053607985.1 Streptomyces sp. NPDC055078 | reverse complement strand
GTTCGTCTGCCCGACGACCTGACTTGCCCCCCCCCTCCGCCGGCTCCCCTCGCCCCCCCGGGCGCCCCCAGCACGGGCAGTGCGCCCGGTGGCCTCGGCGTGGCCGCGCGGGCTCAGACCGTGCTCAGCACCGGGTAGTCCGTGTAGCCCTTGTCGCCGCCGCCGAAGAACGAGGCCGGGTCGGGGGCGTTGTAGGGACCGGCGGTCCGCAGCCGGGCGGGCAGGTCCGGGTTGGCGAGGAAGAGCGCGCCGAAGGAGATGACATCGGCCAGGCCGTCCTCGATCAGCCCCAGGGCCGTGTGATCGGTCGGACCGTCCGTCGACGGGTTGAGGATGATGGTGCCGTTGTACTGCTTGCGCAGCAGCTCCGTCACCTCGCGGGCGTCGGGGGTGTTCTCGGCGATATGCAGATAGGCCATCCGCAGCGGCTCCAGCGCCTGGGCCAGCGCCGGGTAGACATCGTGGGGGTCGCTCTCGGCGATGTCGTTGTGGGGGTTGGCGGGCGAGAGCCTGATACCGGTCCGCTCGGGGCCGATGGCCCCGGCGACGGCCTTGGCCACCTCGGTCGCGAAGCGGATGCGGTTCTCGACGGAGCCGCCCCACTCGTCGGTGCGCAGATTGGTGTTGGACGCGAGGAACTGCTGGATGAGATAGCCGTTGGCGCCGTGCAGTTCGACACCGTCGAATCCGGCGTCGACGGCGTTACGGGCACTGTCCACGAACTCCCCGATGACCGCGGGGATCTCGTCGGCGGCCAGTTCGCGCGGGGCGAGGAAGTCCTTGGGCCCTTCGTGGGTGAAGAGCTGGCCATCGGCGGCGACGGCGGAGGGCCCGACGCTGGCCCGCCCGTCGGGGAAGAGCGACGGGTGGCCGATGCGGCCGGAGTGCATCAGCTGGGCGAAGATCTTTCCACCGTTGCCGTGTACGGCATCGGTGACCCTGCGCCAGGCCGCGACCTGTTCGGCACTGTGCAGCCCCGGGGTGTCGGGGTAGCCCTGACCGGTGACGGACGGCTGGATGCCCTCGGTGATGATCAGCCCGGCGGAGGCGCGCTGTGCGTAGTACTCCACCGCGGATTCGGTGGGCGAGAGGCCCTCGCCGAAGGCCCGGCTACGGGTCATCGGCGCCATGGCGATACGGTTCGCCAGCCGGCGCCCGGAGAGGTCGAACGGGTCGAAAGCGGTGGTCATCGGGGCTCCCGAAGATATATGTGGTCGGCCAAGCAATTGATCCGGGAGCCACTGTAACGCATTTACTTGGCCGACCAAGGTAAAATTTCCGCAAGGGCCTCCGGCAGTCGGGAGACACTGTCCGGAACAGTCCCCACGTAGGAGGCGCGATGAAGTCCGAGAGCGTGGCCGACCTCGGCTGTGCGGCGGCCATGCCGAGCTGCTCCCTGGCCGGGCCGGTCAGCCAAGCCGTCTCCCGGGTGGCCCGGCTGTACCGTATGGCGGCGGCCAAACAGCTCCGGGGGCTGGGGCTGTATCCGGGGCAGGAGCTGCTCATGATGCACCTGTGGGACGCGGGTCCCGTGCGCCAGTCAGAACTGATCAAGGTCCTGGACCTCGATCCCTCCACGGTGACGAAGATGCTCCAGCGCCTGGAGCTGGCGGGCCATGTCAGCCGCCGCCCCGACCCGTCCGACCGGCGTGCCGTCGTCGTCGAGGCGACGGTGGAGAGCTGCGGGCTGCGCGATGCGGTGAAGGACGCCTGCGAACAGCTGGAACAGCAGACGCTGACCGGGCTGGAGGAGGGTGAGCGGGCGGAGCTGATCCGGCTGCTGGAGAAGGTGGAGGGAAATCACTGCGGGCATACGGCGGGCTGCGAGTAGGCGGCTCGCCCCGGAGCGGCGGGGGCGGGGGTTCCGCACGGGCGCCGGCTCTGGCCGAGGGCTCCCGGCCGAGGGCCCTCCTCGGCCGGGGCAAGGCCCTTCACCCCCAGGTCCCCGGGTCCCGCCCCCGGGTCCCCAGGTCCCAGGCCCCGCGCACCCTGGTCAGCCCGCCAGCACCTCCAGTGCACGGTCCACGTCCGCCGTCGCGTTGTAGAGGTGGAAGGCCGCCCGCAGATGGCCCGCACGCTCCGAGACGGCGACTCCCGCGCGGGTCAGCTCCGGGACGCGCCCGCCCAGCCCCGGCACGGCGACGATCGCCGAGTCGCCGGGCAGCGGCTGATGCCCGAGGGCCCTCAGGCCGTCCCTGAATCGCCGCGCGAGACCCGTGGCATGGGCGTGGACCGCCGCCACCCCGATCTCCTCCAGCAGCTCCAGTGACCGCCGCGCCCCGTGGTACGAGAGAAACGCGGGCGGTTCGTCGAAGCGGCGGGCCGAGCGGGCGAGGTGCTCGACCGGCCCGTACACGGTGCCCCACAGTTCCTCGGAGGCGAAGGTTCCGGCATGGATGGGTGTCACCGTCGTCTGGGCGTCCTCGGTGAGCGTGAGGAAGGAGACTCCACGCGGGCACAGCAGAAACTTGAAACCGCCCGTGACGGTGAAGTCCCAGTCCCCCGCGCTCAGCGGCAGCCACCCCGCCGACTGGCTTGCGTCGACGAGCGTACGGGCGCCGTGCGCGGCAGCCGCCTTCCGTACGGCGGCCAGATCGGCGATCCGCCCGTCGGACGACTGCACCGCGGAGAAGGCCACCAGCGCGGTGCCCGGACGTACGGCGTCCGCGAGGCGCTCCAGCGGGGCGTAGCGCAGGACGAGATCTCCGCGTACGGCGAACGGCGTGATGACCGAGGTGTACTCCCCCTCAGGGAAGAGGATCTCGGCGCCGGGCGGCAGTGAGGTCGCGATCAGGCCGCAGTGCACCGAAACCGAGCCGCCGACGGCGACCCGGTCGGCGTCGACCCCGGCCAGCCGGGCGAAGGACCGGCGGGTCGCGGTCACCGCCTCGAAGTCACCCGATCCGCCCGGCCGCCCGGCCGCCAGTTCGCCGGCCAGCGAGCCGATGGCGGCGACGGCGCGCGCGGGCAGCAGTCCGCAGACGGAGGTGTTGAGATAGATCCCGCCCGGCCCGAACTCGCCACCGCCCAGAGTCTCCATCCCCTCACCCTGCGGCGCTCCCCGCGCGCGGTCAACCGCGCCGCACCGACCACGGAACGGCCCGGTGAGGCCCCACCGGGCGCCGAGGCATCCCGGCGCGGTCGGCGGAATGAGGCGCGGTAGGAGGCGGGACCGGACTCCTTCGACGGGACCCGGCGCGGACAGCGGATTCAGGTCCGGTCGGCGGGGCCGGGTCCGGGGCGGCCGGCCGGCGGCTGCCGGGCATGCGCGCCCGGACCCGGATGCCCGCCCGGCTAGCGCTGAGGGACCTCGCAGGAGCCGTCGGAGTCGCAGGCCGGAGCGTCGGCCGGAGCGGCGGCCGGGACGTCGGCCGGGGCGGACTGGCTGCCCGCGCGGCCCTGCCACGCCTGGTCGAGGGCCTGGGTGAACAGCTCGGCGGGCTGGCCGCCGGAGACGCCGTAACGGCGGTCGAAGACGAAGAAGGGCACCCCGTTGGCGCCCAGCTCGGCGGCCTCCCGCTCATCGGCGCGGACGGCGTCGGCGTAGGCGGTCCCGTCCGCGAGGACCGCGCGGCTCCCGGCCTCGTCCAACCCGGCATCGACAGCGAGGGCGACCAGGACCTCGGGGTCGTAGACAGACCGCTCCTCGGCGAAGTTGACCCGGTAGGCGAGGTTCAGCAGCTCGTCCTGGCGCCCGTGCGACCTGGCGAAGTGGAGCAGGCGGTGGATGTCGAAGGTGCTGCCGTGGTCGCGGCCCTCGGTGCGGTAGCCGAGGCCCTCGGCGCGGGCGCTCGACGCCACGTGCTCCTCCATGGCCAGCGCCTCCTCGCGGCTGCGCCCGTACTTCTGGGCCAGCATGTCGACAACGGCCGCGGTGTCGCCCTTGGCGCGGTCCGGGTCCAGCTCGAAGGAGCGGTGCACCACCTCGACCTGGTCGCGGTGGGCGAACACCGCGAGTCCCTTCTCGAAGCGTGCCTTCCCGATGTAGCACCAGGGGCAGGCGATGTCGCTCCATATCTCGACGCGCATACTGACTCTCTCCAGGGTTCTGACCAGGGGCGGGGCACATCGCCCACCATCAGGGGAACGCACGGGACGCCCGACGGATTCCACCGGAGTCGATCAAGATCCATCACCGCGTCCGTCCGGGCGGGCCGGGGGTGAGATGAGGAACAGCTGAGAATCGGGAAGGGCGGGAACGGCCCCCGCGGTCCCGTTCGTCTTCTCCTGGGATGAACAAGACGATCAGAAGAGCCGGAGTCTTCAGCCTCGTGCTGGTCCTCGCCGTGCTGGTGCGGGCCACCTGGGTCCAGACGTACGACGCCAAGGCACTCGCGGACAACGACAAGAACCGGCGTACGGTCATCGATCAGTACGCGCAGCCGCTGGGCGACATCGTCGTGGCCGGTGCGCCGGTCACCGGCTCGACGGCGACGACCGGCAGCGATCTCGCGTACAAGCGCACCTACACCGAAGGCGCGCTCTACGCGGCCGTGACCGGCTACAGCTCCCAGGTGTACGGGGCGACTCAGCTGGAGGGCATCCACAGCGACGTCCTGGACGGCACCGACACCCGGCTGACGAACCCCGTCGACGCCCTGACCGGCAAGCAGCAGGAGCCGGGATCCGTGCTGACCACGATCGACCCCGACGTGCAGCGGGCCGGCTACCGGGCGCTGGGCGACGCCAAGGGCGCGGCCGTCGCGATCGACCCGTCGACCGGGCGGCTCCTCGGGGTGGTCAGCACACCGTCGTACGACCCCGGGACCATCGCCGGGACGGCGGACGCCTCGACCTGGCGGAAGCTGCTGGACGACCCGGACAAGCCGCTGGTCAACCGCGCGCTTCGGCAGCCGCTGGCACCCGGTTCGACCTTCAAGCTGGTCGTCGCCGCCGCGGCGCTGGAGGACGGGAAGTACGGCTCGGTGGACGAGGCGACCGACTCCCCCATGCCGTACACCCTGCCGGACAGCACCCATGTGCTGCCGAACGACATTCCCTCGGCACCCTGTGAGAACGCCTCCCTGCGCTCGGCCCTGCGGTGGTCGTGCAACAACGTCTTCGCGAAGCTCGCCGCCGATCTGGGGCAGGACAAGGTCCGGGAGATGGCCGAGGAGTTCGGGTTCAACGACGAGTCCCAGGACGTACCGGTGCGGGCCTACCCCAGCGTCTATCCGCGCGATATCGACAGATCGTCGACGGCGCAGACCGGTATCGGCCAGTTCGATGTGACGGCCACCCCGCTCCAGATGGCCATGGTCTCCGCCGTGATCGCGAACGACGGGGTGCTGAAGTCGCCCCATATGGTGTCCAAGGTCGTGGACTCCGGCGGCACCACCCTCGATTCGTACGAGGACGCCCCATCGAAGCGGGTCGTCTCCGCCGACACGGCCGAACAGTTGCGCAGCGCGATGGTGACCGTCGTGGAGGACGGCACGGGCTCGAACGCGCGCGTCGACGGCGCCGAGGTGGGCGGCAAGACGGGCACGGCCCAGCGCGGCGAGAACAACAGCATGACGCCGTACGCGTGGTTCACCTCGTATGCGAAGGCGGACGGCAAGGAGGTCGCCGTGGCGGTGCTGATCGAGGACTCGGGCGGTCCCCGCTCGGAGGTCAGCGGCAACGGTCTGGCCGCGCCCGTCGCCCAGAAGATGATGGCCGCGGCACTGCGATAGCGCCGGACCGGACCGGACCGGCCCGTTCCGCACCCGTACCGGGGCGCGGCGGTGTCCCGGGAGGGCCTGCGGGCATCCCGGGGAGGGAGCGCTGCGGCCTCCCTTAAGGGTGCACGGCTCAGCCGCCCGCCGTCTCCGGGAACGCCCGGTGGACGAACCCGGCGATGTGCTCGTGCAGGGCACGGGCCGCACCCCGCGCGTCGCCGTCGAGCGTCAGCCGCAGGATCTCCCGGTGCTCGGCGGCCTCGCGCTCCTCGGCCGGGCCGGCGGCCCAGACGACGGCGGAGACCAGTGCCGCCTGATCGCGTACGTCGTCGAGCATCCGCACGAGCAGCGGATTGCCGCAGTGGGTGTACAGCGCGCTGTGGAAATCCCGCCCGGCCAGACAGCGTTCGGCGGTGCCGGTGGCCTCGTCGGCCCGTACGAGCGCCTCCCGCGCCCCGTCGAAGTACGGCCCGGGGTCCGCTCCCCGCGCCGCCAGCCGCTCTACGGTACGCCGCAGCGCCTCGGGTTCGAGCAGCAGCCGTACGTCGTACACCGCACGCGCCATGGCCGCGTCCACGGTGCGCACGGTAACGCCCTTGTACTGGCTCATCACCACCAGACCGGTGCCCGCGAGCGTCTTGAGCGCCTCGCGCACCGGCGTCTTGGACACCCCGAACCGCGCCGCCAGTTCCGCCTCGACCAGGGCCTGTCCCGGCCGCAGCCGCCCGGTGAGCACCGCGTACTTGATCTCGTCGAGCACATGCTGGGTCCGGGACGGGATCGGGGCGAGGGCGAAGGGCATCGGCACGCTCACGTTCTCCGGTTCCCTGATATGCGATGAGACACGACGTGGGCCCCGACGCTAGGCCGACCCCGCGAACCCCGTCAAGGACTGGACCATTCCGCCCCGGGGCGCGGCTCCCTCCGCCCCGCCCGGGGGCATCACCGAGGCGCATCCCCGGGGGAGTTCGAGCCGCCGAACCCCCGTACCGCACGGGGACACAACCGCCCCCGCCGCGCGACACTTGACCGCGCCCGCGCCACTGCCCACCATCGGCCCTGTCCAAGCCCGTGCCCGGACCCCGACAAGCCGACGACCGAGCCCGGGCCCACGCCCGGTCCCACGCCCGAGCAGACACCCCGGCCCCGGGCCCACGCCCAAGCCCACCGACACTCCGAGGAGCCCCCTCATGCCCTCTCCCCGCACCGTCCTGCTCACCGGCGCCGCCGGCGGACTCGGCACGCTGATGCGGGGGCTGCTGCCCGCGTACGGCTATGAGCTGCGGCTCTTCGACGCCACCCCCATCGAGGGAGTGCCGGACGCGGTCACCGCGAATCTCAACGACAGTCAGGCGCTGCGGAAGGCGGTCCGGGGCGTGGACGCGATCGTCCATCTGGCGGCCATCTCCGTGGAGGCCCCCTTCGAGAACATCCTCCGGTCGAACATCGAGGGGACTTACCACCTCTACGAGGCCGCCCGCGCCGAGGGGGTCGGCCGGGTGGTCTTCGCCTCCAGCAACCACGCGGTCGGGTTCACCCCGCGCCCGCGTGGCGGGGCCCCCGTCGCGCCGGACGAGCTGATCCCCATCGACACCCCGCGCCGCCCCGACACGTACTACGGCCTGTCCAAGTGCTTCGGCGAGGATCTCGCGCAACTGTGCTGGGACCGGCACGGGGTGGAGACGGTGTCGGTGCGCATCGGCTCCTGTTCGATGGAGCCGACGACGGTACGGATGCTGTCGGTCTGGCTGAGCCCCGGCGACTGCGCCCGGCTCTTCCACGCGGCGCTGACCGCGCCGGATGTGGGGCACACCGTGGTGTACGGGTCCTCCGCCAACACCCGGCTGTGGTGGGACCTCACCACGGCGCGCGCCCTCGGCTACCGGCCGCAGGACGACTCGGAGCAGTACGCCCCGAAGCTCATCGAGGAGCAGGGGGAGCTGGACCCGGACAATCCGGCCCATGCCCGGCTCGGCGGCGACTTCGTCACCGACCCGCCGCGGTGGCCGTGCTGAACCGCGCCCGCCCGTTGCGGCCACCGCTCGGCAATCCCCCGGCCACCCCTCGGCTATCCCCCGCCACTCCTCCGCGAACACCCCCGGCCGGCCCTCCGCGAGCACCCCTCCCGGTCACCCGGGGACCCCTGCCCACCTGAGCGATCCGTGGCATGGCCGGGGGGCGGGAAAGGCGGGCGAGGTAAGGGAACGGCAAAGCGCCCTCGCTCGTTACCTCTGGCATGACAGCTATGACCCCCGGCTCGAACATTCCTCTTTCCGCCGTCCGCGTCACGGTGGACGTCGCCGCTCCGGTGCGGCTCGACGTATCGGGCCTGCTGCTCACCGCCGACGGCAAGGTGCGCTCCGACGACGATTTCATCTTCTACAACCAGCCGACGGGCCCCGGCGTCGCCTATCGCTCCGGCGGGGGCAGTGCCCCGGACGCGATCGTGGTGGACACCTCCGCCGTCCCGCCCGGCATCGAGAAGATCGTCGTCACGGCCAGCCCGGACGCGGCCGGACAGACCTTCCAGGGCGTCGAGCCGACCGCGACGGTCCGCAATGCCGACGACGGCTCCCCGCTCGCCACCTTCACCCCGCCGCAGCTCGGCTCGGAGACCGCGCTGGTCGTCGTGGAGATCTATCTGCGCAACGGCGCGTGGAAGGCCCGCGCGGTCGGCCAGGGCTATGCGAACGGGCTGG
>NZ_JBSGUP010000357.1:0-8385 GCF_053607985.1 Streptomyces sp. NPDC055078 | reverse complement strand
CCCATGGGCCGCGCGCGGCTCCGGAAGGGCCGAGCGCGGCCGAGCTGGCCAGATTCTTCGGGTGACGGTGACGAGACCGCGGGAGGGAGCGAGGGGACATGGCCGACGACGGCTGGCTCGTACGCGAGTTGAAGCAGCAGCAGGAGGCGATCAAGGGCTGGAACCGTGAGATCAACGCCCTCAAGACCGAGGTCACCGGTGTCACGACGGCGCTCAAGGGCATCGAGGGCTCCGTGACGGCGGCCAAGGCCGAGTTCACGGGCGCGTCCGCCGGCTTCAAGATCTTCAACGCCGAGAAGACCCTGTTCGACCTGGAGACGATAAGGGAGAACCGAAGGCTGACGGCCGGGCGGATGCACCCCGAGGATCTCAAACAGGAGATCGCCGACGTCCGGCGGAATCTGGGGCAGCGCATCACCCTGCTGCGCAGGACCCTGACCCGTACGGTGCTGCGCGCCAGCCAGGACCGCACCGCTGCCGCCGCCATCCGGACCGCCGCCAACGACGCGCTGGCCACCGCCCGCCGCGCCGACACCAAGGCCACCCGCGCCCTGGGGCGGCAGGGGGCCGGGGCCGCCGCCGCGGGCAGGCCCGGCCCGGGGCAGCGCCCCGTGGACGTACGGAACATCCGGGAGGCCGAGCGGGCGATCCGGACCCTTGAAGGACGTATCAACAGGCTTGTGACAGCCCTCACATAGCGGCACGGACCCGCGTACCGCGGCACAGGAAGGTCAAGGTCACCATGTCACTGGTACAGGCACTGAACCGATCCGCCTCGGGCTTCCGCGGCCTGCGCACCGGCACCGGTCAGGCCGAGACCGGCGTGACCAGGTTCCGTACCGCCGTCCAGAACGCCGACCGCGCCGTCACCCGCGTCAAGTCCGGTCTCGACCGCACCGGCACGGGCCTGCGGGGCGTCAAAACGCAGGCCGACGCCGCCGCCCGCAGCGTGCAGAAGGCCGACCGGGCCATGGCCGGGGCCGGGCGGTCGGCCACCCGCGGCGGCGGGCTGATGGGGCGGATGAAGTCCGGGCTGCAAGGCGTCACCACGGCCCAGAAGGGCCTCAACTCCGCCATGAAGGCCAACATCTTCGGCGCGATCATGGCCCTGCTGCTGCCGCTGATCACCAAGTTGATCGACATGGCGATGCAGTCCAAGACGGTGCAGCGCATCGTACGGACCGCGTTCCGGATCATCGGCCAGGTCATCGGCACCACCATGCGGGTGGCGAAACAGATCGTCCAGACGACCTGGAATGCGATCAAGGTCGCGTTCCAGGTGGTCCTGAAGGTCATCTGGACGGTCATCAAGACCTACTTCAACATCTACAAGGCCATCATCACGACCGTGCTCAAGGCGATCATGGCCGTGGTCCGTCCGGTGCTGAACTTCTTCCGCGAGAAGATCCCCGCCGCCTTCCAGGCCGTCAAGAACG
The DNA here is from genome assembly GCF_053607985.1 of Streptomyces sp. NPDC055078. Taxonomy (NCBI): domain Bacteria; kingdom Bacillati; phylum Actinomycetota; class Actinomycetes; order Kitasatosporales; family Streptomycetaceae; genus Streptomyces; species Streptomyces sp. NPDC055078. The sequence goes on along the minus strand of NZ_JBSGUP010000357.1, from coordinate 6,949 downwards.
GTCTGCACCGCGCGTGGAGCGGGCTGGCCAACTTCACCAAGGGCGTGTTCAACAGCGTGCTGAGCGCCGTACGCGGCCCCATCAACGCGGTCATCGGGCTGGTCAACAAGGCGATCGGCGCGCTGAACAAGGTGAAGGTGTCGATTCCCGACTGGGTGCCGGGCATCGGCGGCAAGACCTTCGGCGTCAATCTGCCCACGATCCCCACCCTGGCCCAGGGCGGCATCGTCCTGCCCCGCGCGGGCGGCACCCTCGCACTGCTCGGCGAGGGCGGGCAGTCCGAGGCGGTGCTGCCGCTGAGCAAGCTGGACGCCCTGCTGGCCCGGCAGTCCCGGCTCGCCCCGGCCGGGGCCGCGGCCGGCGGACCCGGCGGCGGATTCGTCATCCAGAACTACCACGAGGCACCCGGCGGCAGCGCCCGCCAGACCGCCGAGGACCTGATGTTCCTGATGAAGGCGAGAGGCTGACCCACCCGGTGCAGGCGAGAGGTCGATGGTCCTGATGAAGGCGAGAGGCTGATGTTCCCAGTGGAGGCGAGAGGCTGATGTTCCCGATGACAGCGGGAGGCTGAGATGGCCACCCCCACCGCTCCCGCCGCCGAGTCCGGGTCGCTGATCGAGACCGATGGACAGCTCCAGTGGGGCGCTCTGCTGATGGGCCCCGGCACGCCCTTCTGGGTCGCCGCCGAGGGGCTCACCGGCTGGGAGGAGCTGCCCGGTCTGGAGTCCGGCGACATCAACCGGCCCACCGGGCACGGCGGCTGGCCCGGCGCGCAGTGGGCCCAGCCGCGCACCGTCACCGCACAGATCTGGCTCGCCCCCGACCGGGCCGCGGGCCCATCGGCGATGCTCGCCGCGCTGCGCGCGCTGCGGGCCGCGACCGCCGTCCGAGACGACGAGGAGTGGCTCGCGGTCCGGCTGTACGGGGAGACCCTGGCCGTACGGGCCCGGGTGGTGCAGCGGGTCGTGCCCACCGACCGTCAGTTTCTCGCCAGTGGCCTCGCCAAGGCGACGCTCCAGTGGAAGGCCGCCGACCCGCGCCGCTACGAGGCGGCGCAGCGCCGCGAGACCGTATCGCTGCCCAGTCCGGAGCCGGGTCTGACCTGGCCGCTGAGCTGGCCGCTGGCCTGGGGCGCCCCCGCGTCCACCGGCGATCTCCAGGCCGCGAACACCGGCAGCGCACCCGCCCATCCGCTGATCACCTTCACCGGGCCGTGCGCGGACCCCCGGCTGGCCAACCGCACCAGCGGTGTCTGGCTGGAGTACGCCATCACCCTCGGCCCGGACGACCGGCTCACCGTCGATACCGCCGAAGGCACCGTGATCTTCAACGGCACGGCGTCCCGCCGGCACACCGCGGCCGTCGGCAGCGCTCCCGAGGAGCTGTTCACCCTCGCGCCCGGTGTCTCCCAGCTCTCGTTCCGGGCCCGGGACGGCGACTCCGGCGCGGCCCTGGCCACCGTCAGCTGGCGCTCCGCCGACTGGTGAGGGCCGCACCTTGCCGCCGAGGCCGCGCCTTCCCGCCGAGGGCCGCACCTTCCGCCGGTCGCAGCCGGTGAAGACCGCCCCGCCCCGTTCGCGCCCCGCCCGCCCCGTACGCGATCCCGATCCAGGAGCCCGACATGACCACTCGTTCCGCATGGCATCTGCCCAGCGGGCAGACCCGGGAGGACACCCGGCTGGCCGTGAGCCTCGGCATGGCCGCGGCCGGCCCGCTCACCACCCGCCCCGGCTGCGCGTACGGCGGACTCCAGCTCACCGGCACGGCCGCCGCGAGCATGCAGGCCCGGCTCTCCCCCGGCCGGCTCTGGGTGGCGGGCACCTCCGCCCCCGCCCAGGGCGGCTATCCGGTGACCGTCGACGCCGACACCCTGCTCACCTTCACCGACGGGCATGCCACCCTGCCCCGGATCGACGCGCTCGTGGTCCGGGTGATCGACTCGGACTACGACGGATCAGGCCGTTACGAAGCCGTCCTGGACCTCATCCCGGGCACACCCGCCGCCGTGCCGCTGCCCCCGGGGGTGCCCGCGAACGCGGAGCCGCTGTACGAGATCGCCGTCCCCGCCGGGGCGTCGGCCGCGCGGGGCATCACCTGGGCCAACGCCATCACCGACCGGCGCCGCTACACGGCCGCGCTCGGCGGCATCCTCCCGGCGGGCGGCGGCCAGGGCGGCGGACCGCTGATGGTGGGCCAGTACCGCGATCTGAACGGACGGCTCCAGCGCTGGAACGGCACCCAGTGGATGCCCTTCATCCCCGACGCCATCCTGCGGCACCACACCGACGGCGGCCACACCACCTCCGCAGCCTATATAGAGGTGCTGGAGGGCACGACCGGGCCGCTCGTGGCCACCTTCACCGCGCCGCCGTCCGGCTGGGTGCACATCAGCATCGGCGCCCTCGCCTCCGTGGACTCCACCGCCGTGCGCCATGCCTTCCTCTCCTGCACCGTCCGGCAGGGAACCGCGATGGTCACCAACGGCGGCTCCCGGGACACCCGCTCGGCGCAGTACGGCGGCACCGGCCGGGCCTCCGTCTCCACCCAGTTCGCGCAGGCCGTCACCCCCGGCCTCGTCCACACCGCGACCCTCACCTATCGAAGCCAGGACGCGGCGGCCACCGCGCACTTCGACAACCGTTTCGTTCGCGTCGACCCGGTGGCGTGAGCGGCGGTGGACAGCCTCTACCGCGCGGTCTTCGCCGATCTGCGCAGCGACAGCGCCATCGACGTACTCCCGCTCCAGGGCATCGAGTACGACGACTACCTCGGCAAGCCCGGCTCCCTCAGCGCCACGCTGCCGATCCCCGACCGGCGGATGGCCGAGCGGGTCCACCAGCTCGTGGAGGGCCGTACCGCCGTCTATCTCGAACGGGACGGCCATGTCTGCTGGGGCGGCATCCTGTGGACGCTGACCCCCGCGATGGACGAGCAGGGCCGGGTCACGGTGGCGCTCCAGGCCGCCACCTTCGACTCGTACGCGGGACGCCGCCGTATCCGCCGCGATCTGGTCTTCACCAACACCGACGAACTGGCGATCGTCCGCGCCCTCTGGGACTACATGCAGGGAACACCCGGCGGTGACATCCGTGTCGGCCACGCCCAGGACCGGCCGGGGGCCGAGCGCACCGTGACGTACCGGGACGGGGACGAGACCCTCGTGGAGGAGGCGATCAACGAACTGGCCGGTATCGAACCGGGCTTCGAGTATCTGGTCTCCGTCCACCGCGACCCGGCGACCGGCCTCCGGGTGAAGCGGCTCCTCTTCGGCTCCCCGCGCATCCGGATCGGCGAGGGCACCACCGTGCTCGATCTGCCGGGCGACATCCTGTCCTACTCCTTCCCCCGGGACGCCACCCGCGGCGGCACCACCGCACGGGCCCGGGGCGGCACACCCGGCAGCGCGTCCCGGCCCGTGATCTCCGACGAACAGGTCGCGCAGGACCTCATCGACGGCGGCTACCCCCGGCTGGACACCACGTCCGACCACAGCAGCATCAACGACAAGCCCGTTCTGAACGCCATCGCCCGCGCCGATCTCGCCGCGCTGCGCGGGCCCGTCGTCATTCCCTCGGTCCGTATCCGGCTGTCGGCGGCGACCACGCCCTCGCTGCTCGGCACGACGGTGCGGCTGCGGATCAGGGACGTGTGGTTCAGCGAGGGGCTCGACGCCGCCTACCGTGTCATCGGGATTCGTGTCGCTCCGCCGGAGCGGGGGCGTGCGGAGACCGCCGACCTCTATCTGGAGGCTCTCTGATGGCCAATCTGCCCGAGGACATCCTCGACCGCATCAAGAACCTGGAGCGCCAGGTGCAGCGCCTCACCACCTATATCCACACCCGCCAGCCGGCTGCGCTGCCGGCACCCCTCGCCTCCCCCGAGGCCGGTGAGCCCGCGCCCGCACAGCCGGAGCCTGCTCCGTCCCAGTCCGATCGGCCCGGCCCGGTCCCGCCCGGGGAAGGGGCCCCGCCCCAGGGTTAGGGCGCGGGGCGCGTGGGCCTTGTCCCCCGGGCGCGCTCGGCGCCCGGGGGCCCCCATCACGCTGGGATGGCCCCCCGGCCAAAGGCTGGAGTCCGCCACCTCAAGGGTCCGTCCTCAAACGCCGGACGGGCTGGGTTTGCCGGACCCGCCCACCCGGAGGGGCACCCACGCCTCAAACGCCGGACGGGCTGGGTTGCCCCCGGACGGGCCGGGTTTGCCGGACCCGGGGACAAGTGATCGTCCCGGTTCCGGTGGTGACAGCGCTCTCTGCTCGTAGTGTTCACGTCTCGCGGCGGCGAAGGAGCGCGAGGGGGCGCGGGAAGGGCGACCCGAGTGCCGCAGGCCGACCGCATCCGCCGGGCCCCCGGCCGTGACAGAGCGGTGATCGACGGCGTTGGCCGGGTGCCCGGGCAGGCACACCGAGACGGGGGCTCGTATGACACAGCGCGCCAGGACCACAGCGGGCGAAGGCACCGTGAGCGAAGGCACGGCGGGGGCAGACGAAGGCGGCGGGGTCGCCGGGAGCGCCACGGAGCAGGACCCCCCGACCACCGGGCCGGCGGACCCCGGCGAACCCGAGGAGGTCTCGGACTCCGAGCGGCTCCTCTTCGGCGGGCCGCTGCGCCACGAGGGCGGCTGGAACGCACACAGCGGCTCGTTCCTCGAACTGAACCTCCGCTCCATGATCGCGCGGATGCCGCGGCTGATCGCGTACACGATCCGCCTCGCCCACCGTGCCGACCCCCGCGCCCTGCGTCAGGTCGCGGGCGCCGAGTTGGGCAGTGGTGTGGCCCAGGCCGTCGGGCTGGTGGCGGTCAATCAGGTGCTGGTGCACATTCTGGGCACGGGCGGGACCAGTGAACGGCTGCGCGGCGCCGTGCCCGCGTTCGTCGCCGTGGCGCTCACCGCGCTGATCGGGGCGCTGCTGCGGTCGGCGTCCACCGCCGGGACGGGCCAACTGGAGCCCAAGGTGTACCGGGTGGCCACCGAGGAGTATCTGGGGCGGGTGGCGCGCGTCGAGCTGGCGGCGGTCGAGGACGAGGAGTTCCACAAGCTGCTGGAGTCGGCCCAGTACGGGGCCGACTCCGCCCGCCAGATGATCAGATTCTGCACCTCCGTGATCACCGCTGGGATCTCGCTGATCGCGGCGGCCGGGGTGCTGACAGTGCTGCACCCCGTACTGCTGCCGCTGCTGGTCCTGATGACCCTGCCCAGCGCCTGGAGCGCGCTGACCATCGCCCGCCGCCGGTACGTCTCCTTCCACACCTGGCTCCAGCACGCCCGCGCGGGCCAGCTCCTCAGCCGGCTGCTCATCGACGCCCAGGCAGCGCCCGAGGTGCGGGTCCACAACATCGGACCGTTCCTGCTGCGGCACTTCCGGACGATGGCCGAGACCGGCGAACGGGAGCAGACCAGGCTGGCCCGCCTCGCGGCCCGTACCGGACTGGTCGCCTCCGGCTGGACGGGGCTCGCGACGGGCGCCGCGTACGGGACGCTCGGTCTGCTGCTGTGGGCGGGCGCGATGAATCTCGCGGTCGCCGGTACCGCCGTCATCGCCATCCGCACCGGGTCGGCGAGTCTCGAAGGGCTGGTGCTCCAGCTCAACTATCTCTACGAGGAGAGTCTGTTCGTCTCCGACCTCGACCGGCTCTGCAAGGAAGCGGACCGCAGGCTGATCCCCACCTCGGGCAGTCCGCTCCCCCGGGACGTCGCGGCGATCCGCTTCGAGAACGTCAGCTTCACCTACCCCGGGGTCTCCCGGGAACCCGCGCTCGACGGCGTCGACGTCACCATCCGCACCGGCCGGATCGTGGCGCTCGTCGGCAACAACGGCAGCGGCAAGTCCACCCTGGCCAAACTGCTCTGCGGGCTGTACCTGCCCGATTCCGGCCGCATCCTGTGGGACGGCATGGACGCCGCCGAGGCGGACCGGTTGGAACTGTTCGACCGGGTGGCCGTCGTGGCCCAGGACTTCTACCGCTGGCCTTTCACCGCCCGTACCAATGTGGCCATCGGCCGCCCCGAGGCCCCGGACGACGAGGCACGGCTGGACACGGCCGCCGAGTACGCCGGTGCCGATGAGACGGTCGCCGCGCTGCCGAACGGCTGGGACACCCTGCTCGCCCGTGGCTACAAGGGCGGCCATCAGATCTCGGGCGGCCAGTGGCAGCGCCTCGGCATCGCCCGCGCCCGCCATCGCGACGCCCGCGTCCTCGTGGTGGACGAGCCCACCAGCGCCCTGGACGCCGAGGCGGAGCAGCGGGTGTTCGAGCAGATCAGAAGGCTCGCGGCGGAGGGCCAGACCGTCATCCTGATCACGCACCGGCTGCACAGCGTGCGGCACGCGGATGAGATCTACGTACTGGATCGCGGCCGGGTCATCGAGCACGGGTCGTTCGACGACCTGATGCGCCCGGGGCCGGACAGCGACGGCACCCCGGCGGCCGGCCGGGGGCCGGGGTCGTTCCGGCGGATGTATCTCGTCCAGTCGCGCCAGTATCAGTACGAGGAGGTCCCGCAGCGCGAGGACGGCCAGCGCGAGGACGCCCCGCCGCACGACGACACCATGCCGTACGAGGAGGTCCCGCTGCCCGCGCAGGGTGACGGGAGTGACGCGGTTGACCGGGCCGTGTCAGCCCCTCCCGCTGATGCCCCCGGTGCCGCCGGATGAGCCGGTGTCACCGGGCGGCGGGGCCTGGGTCACGGCCACCGCCGCCTTGAGATCCGCCCAGAACCCGGGCCCGACGCCGACCCGGAAGCCCAGCCGGTACACCGTGGTCCTCGTCCGGCCGCGCACCAGCAGCCGGACCTCTGCCGGGCCCGGATGTGCCCGCAGGATCTCCTTGAGCTGCTGGACGGACCGGGGAGTGACCCAGGCTTCCGGGATGGCGAGGCGTACGACGGCGTCGGGGCCGGCGGACGAGATGTCGGGGACCTGGAGTTCCATGGCGACGAGGCGGGGGATGTC
>NZ_JBSGUP010000356.1:0-8394 GCF_053607985.1 Streptomyces sp. NPDC055078 | reverse complement strand
CCCTCCTCCCCGGACACCTGTGGACGGCGGTGCAGCTCACGGCGGAGCAGCACCGCCGCGGGCAGTTCCTCCTCCAGCCGGTGCCTCAGCCGGTCGACGTGGTCAGCCACGGCTCGATCCCCCCTGGGCGCCGGTGCCGAGTCCGTAGACACGGCGGGCGTTGTCGGCGCCGACCATACGGGCCACCCGGACCGCGTCCGCCGCCGACCAGTCGCCGTCGTCCACCCACCGTGTCAGGGCCCGCCGCATGCCCCGGCGCCACAGCAGCGCGCCGAGGTGATGCAGTTCGGGTGGCCCCCACGCGTCGGAGGAGAACAGGATCTTGCTGAACGGGGCCAGCTCAAGGGATTCGGCGATCAGGGCGTCGGAGCGGGCTCCGGTGTAGTTGACGCCGAGCCCGACATCGAAGTACACGTGCGGGAACACCTGCGCGAGATAGCCGGCGTTCCGCTGGTACGGGTAGCAGTGCAGAAGCAGCAGATCGGTCCCGGACGGTTCGACACGTTTGATCCAGGGTGTCAGCAGCAGGGGATCGCAGCGGTCGAGTCGCAGGTCCGGGTCGCCGTAGCCGGCGTGCAGTTGCAGCGGCAGGCCGCGGTCGATCCCGGACCACAGCAGGAACCGCAGCAGCACGGGGTGCTCGATACGTGCGGAACCGGTGGACTCGGCTGTGCGCAGCCACTCGCCGGCCGCCGTCTCGACCTCGCTGTCGGTCGGACGCGCCGGGTCGAAGCCGAATCCGTGCCGGTAGGCGACGATGCTCTTGAGGCCGACCGCGGCGGTCGTACGGGCGGCCAGGGCCTCGGGGTAGCGGCGGGAGAAGTCCCGCGCGCTCACCCCGGACGCGATCAGGCCCTCGGCCACCGATTCCAGCCGTACGATCTCGTCGACACGGGCGCCGGTCACGTCCGCCATCTCCGCCGGGCCGAGGACATCGTCGGCGCCGTAGCCGGTTTCCAGCAGGTAGTGGCCGATACCGCCGGCTGCCAGGAGCCGGCGGTTTACCTCCGCCGCACCCAGTTCCGCCCGGCGCTCGGTGTACCGCTCGGCCGAGGCGTGCGGCTCAAGGCCGAGTACGGGGGCGCACCAGCGGCGTACGGCGAAGCCGACCTGGGAGTCGAACTGGGTCATCCAGGGCGGGATCGGCCGGTCGGACTCGGTCAGCGACCGTTCGAGCGTGTCCCGGTCGACGGCGTCGCGCTGCGCGCCGTGAACGTGGTGGTCGACCAGGGGCAGTCCTTCCACGAAGGCACCGACCCCGGTGCTGTCCTCAGTAGACATCGGCGATCCTCCTGATGCGCTGTGCCTCGTCGAGCCCCGACAGGATCTCCAGCTCGTTCTGTCTGCAGGCGAGATGACTGGCGAACAGGCGCGGATCGAACCAGGAGCGGACCACGTCGTCGTCGCGCAGGGCGCGCAGCGCCTGAGGCAGGTCCGCCGGAAGACCCGGTACGTCCGCCAGGTCCGACTCGGAGGCGCTCTCCGGCCACACCACGGGGTCGGGGTAGTCCGCGCCCCCGGTGAGGCCCGCGAGTCCGGCGCGGATCAGCACACCGAGGGTGAGCCACGGGTTGGCCGTGGCGTCCGATGCGCGGTACTCCAGGTTGAACTGGCGGGCCGGGTCCTTGCCGTCGACGGAGCAGGTCGGGCAGATCCGCAGCAGGGCTTCCCGGTTGCGTTCGGCGAGGAAGACACCGCCCGCGCTCCACCGGTGCGGACTGAGCCGCAGATACGACACCGGGCTGGGCGCGGTCCACGCCGCCAGGGCGGGGGCGTGCCGGAGCACTCCGGCGGCGAACCGGGTGCCCATGGCCGAGAGCCGGCCCGGGCGGGACGCGTCGAACAGCGCCGGGTTGCCGTCGTCGTCGGTGAAACTCAGATGGACGTGCACTCCGCTGCCGGAGCCCTCGGGAGACTGCAGTGGGGCGAACGAGGCGGACAGACCACGCCGCTTGGCCAGGTCCCGGACGAGTTCCGGCAGGATGACCGCGCCGTCGGCAGCCCGGAGGGCGTCGCGGGGCGCGGTGGTGATCTCGAACTGCTGGTCGCCGTACTCGGGCAGCCAGGTCTCGGGTTCCAGTCCGCAGGAGGTGAGCAGCCGCAGCAGATCCGTGCCGAACGGCTCGGCGTCCCGGTGGCGGCCCAGCGAGAACGCCGGGGACGCGGGTACGCCGCTCAGGACGAACTCGTGCTCGTAGCCGGCGGTCGCCCGCAGCCCGGTCAGCCGGTGCAGATCCGCCAGCGCGCGCTTGAGGAAGGTGCGGGGGCAGCAGTCCCACGGTTCGCCGTCGGGGAGTGTCTGGTCCGCCAGGTACAGCCGCAGGCCCGGTGTCTGCCCTTCGGCGGGGATCTCCACTCCGGTGGAGCTGTCCGGCATCAGACGGAGGTCGCCCGTCGAGCCGAAGGCGTCGATCGGGGCGATGGCGTCGAACGCCGTGAGCCCCAGGTTCGCGGGAACCCAGCCCAGCCCTGAGCGCAGGACCGAGGCGTGCGCCCGGGAGGGGACGCCGCGCCCGCGTACCCGGGCGGACAGGTCACAGGTGGCGATGAAGATGTCGGGATCGTCGGTCAAGGTGTTCCAATCAGAGTCACTGCGGTGGGGCGGGGCGTCAGTCGGCGACGCCGCAGAACTCCATCGCGGTCAGTGCGTATGTCTTCGCCGCCGTGATGAGCTGGTGGATGGGGACGTACTCGTCCTCGGCGTGGGCGGTGCTCAGCACACCGGGCCCGTAGACGAGTCCGTCGATGCCGCGGGCGGCCAGCCACGTCACATCGCACACCCCGAGCATTCCCTTCCGGTCCGGCGGGCTGAAGGCGTCGAACCCGGCGACCGCGTCGCTGTGCGCGCCGATCAGGGCGGGCATCAGGGCGTGGTCCGACGGGGTGGTGTACGGCGGCCACCGCAGCTTCCAGTCGAACACCGGCTCGTGCCGGCTGAGCCACGGGTCGTTGGCGCACGCCTGCCGGACGGTTCTCTCGATCTCGGCGACGACTTCGTCGTTGCCGCGATCGGGGTGGTGGTAGACGCAGTAGTCCACGGTGAGGGTGTCCGCGAGGAAGAACGGCACCTCGATGCCGTACGGGCCGGCGCGCAGCACCCCGGGGAGGATGTTGAAGCTGCCCGGGCGGTAGAGCGGGTGCCGGTCGCGGAACGCCCAGGCGTCCTCCAACTGGCGCAGGGCGTGGTAGACGACCCAGAACTTGTCGATGGTGTTGACCCCGAGCGCCTCGCCTTCGAGCGTCGGGTGGACGCTCAGCCCGCGCATCCCGGAGTGGGCCGCCTTGCCCTCGATGCTCAGGGAGAACCACAGCAGGCCGGGGGTGGCCGACACCAGGGCGGGTGCGTCCTCCGTGAGGCTGGAGGGCTCGCAGACGATGGTGGCGTCGGCGGTGTAGCCGGCGTCCAGCGCCGCGCTGGTGCCCGCTTCGTGGTCGCCCATCTCCTCGCCGACGACGGCCTGCAGGACGAGGTCGCCGCGCAGCCGTACGCCGGCGTCGGCCAGCGCTCGGGCGGCGTAGGCGGCGGCCACGGTGCCGCCCTTCATATCGGTGGCGCCCCGGCCGTGAACCGCGTCGTCGGTGATCTGCCCGGAGAACGGCTTCCTGGTCCACAGGCTCTCGCGGCTCGGGGGTACGACATCGGTGTGGCCGTTGAGCAGCAGGGAGCGTCCCCCGCCGGCCCCGGTGATACGGGCGCACGCGTTGTCGCGGCCCTTCTCGGCGGTGACCATCTCGACGTCCGCCCCGGCGCCCCGGTAGAGGTCGGCCATCAGGGCGGCGACCTCCCCTTCCGCGCCCACGATCTTCGCGTACTCCTGACCGGGGTACTTCGGGTTGACGCTGGGGATCCGGACGGCCTGCGCCACCGACTCCACGAGGTCTTCGGCGAGGCGGTCGACGGCGTCGAGGACGGTACGGCGGACGCTCCGGTCGGTCCGGACGGGCGGCGGGGACTGGTCAGGCTGCATGGGTCACTCCTTCTTCGGCGGGAAGGGCGTCGGGGTCGCCCGGGCCGGTGGTGGTGCGGTTTCGGGTACGGGTGCGGGTGAGGGCGGTGATACGGGCGCAGGCGTCCTGGACCAGGCCCGCGATACCGCGCGGCATGAAGATCAGCACAAGCACGGTGCCGACGCCGATGATGACCGCGCTCCAGGCGCCGAGGTCGGTGAGCTGTTCGTTGACGACGGTGACGACGACCGCGCCGGCCACCGGTCCCCAGACACTTCCGGTGCCGCCGATGAAGATCATGCTCAGGCCCAGGGTCACAAAGCCGAAGCTGAACAGGCTGTTGTCGGCCACGCGGAAGAACGAGACGTAGAGACCGCCGGTGACACCCGCGATCGCGCCGCTGAGAACGAAGGCGAGCAACTGCTGCCGGACCCGGTTCATTCCCCGGCTGACGGCCAGCTCCTCGTTGTCGCGCAAGGCGATGATGCTGCGGCCGAGAGAGCTGCGCAGCAGCATGCCGAGCAGGAACACCAGGACGGCGACCGCCACACCCAGCAGCCACAGATAGCCGAGGCCGTTGTACTCGGCGAGGGAGAAGCCGCCGACGCTCAGGGGCGGTACCCCCGACAGGCCCACCGAACCGCCCGTCAGGTCGGGCAGGGCCAGCACGAGGTAGTAGCAGAGCTGGACGAAGACGAAGGTGATCAGGGCGATGTAGATGCCGCGCATCCGGATGACGGGCAGATAGGCGAGACCCCCGGCGACGGCGCCCGCGAGTGTGGCCAGCAGCAGCGCGGGCCAGGGCGTCCAGTCCCAGCTGACGGTGGCCACCGCCATCGCGTAGCCGCCGACTCCGAAGAACCCGACGTGCGCGAAGTTGAAGACTCCGCCGAAGCCCAGCGTCAGGTTCCAGCCGGCGGCGAGCAGACAGTAGATCAGGGCGGTGACGGCAAGCACCCGGGCGGGCCCCTGGGTCACGACGAACGGCAGGAACACCGCCACGAGGAGGGGCAGTAGCCAGGTGCCGGAACGCTGTAGTCGTCTGTTCACGCCGTCCGCCTTCCGACCAGGCCCTGCGGCCGTACGAGCATGATGACGACCAGCAGCAGGAACACCGCGACCGGTGACCACTGCAGGCCGAGCCAGTAGGTTGTCGCCGAGTCGAGCAGGCCGACGGCGAACGCGCCGACCAGGGTGCCCCACAGGCTGGAGACGCCGCCGAACACCAGCACGACGAACGCGGTCAGCAGAGGTTCGAAACCGCCGGCCGGTGTGAGGGTCGAGTTGGTGCCGTAGACCAGCGCGGCCGAGCAGGCCAGCACCGAGGCGATAGCGAAGACTCCGGCGTAGACGCGGGCCGGCCGGATCCCGACCAGCATGGCCATGTCGCGGTTCTGTTCCACCGCGCGCACGGCCGCGCCCCACTCGGTGCGGGCGAGCAGAATGATCAGTCCGATCACCAGAACCAGCGCCAGGACCAGGGCGATGACCGTGGTGCCGGCGATCGCGACATCGCCGGCCATGAAGGTCCGGGTGGTCAGGGGAGCGATCCGCACATTCTCCGGGCCCCAGACGAGCTGGGCCGCGCCGCCCACCGCGTTGGCGATGGCCAGGGTGGCGACCATCACCAGCAAGGTGCCGTTGGACCGCCGGATGAAGGGCCGGACGGCGACGAGTTCCAGCAGGACACCCATCAGCGCGAGCAGCGGGATCGTGAGGGCGAAGGCCAGCACGACGGGCAGCCCCGCCTTGGCGGACAGGGTCCAGATCAGATACGCGCCGACCAGCAGCAGGGCGCCGTGCGCGTAGTTGAAGACACCGAGCGTCGACCAGATCAGGGACAGACCACTGGCCAGCAGCGCGTACAGCGAGCCGAGCACCACCGCGGACACCGCGATGGACAGCAGTGCGTCACCCATCGGACTCTCCGTCCTGCGGGGGACCGGAGCCGATGTACATGTCCATCACTTCCTTGTGGCTGGGTTTGACATCGGCGCTGCCACTGTCGGCGATCCGCCCCATCTCGACCAGGTACCAGCGGTCGGTCAGCTCGAAGAGGAAGTCGATGTCCCCGTCCGCCACCAGCAGGGACAGACCCGAGGAACGGATCCCGCGGAGGGTCTCCAGGATTTCGTAACGTACCTTCGGCGCGAGACCCAGTGTGGGTTCGTCAAGCACCAGCAGGGTGGGCCGGGCCATCAGGCCCATCCCGATCGCCACCATCTGCCGTTCGCCGCCGGACAGGGTCCCGACGAGCTGTTCGCCGCGGGTCCCGAGCTTCGGGAACAGTTCCAGCACGGTGGCCAGGGTCTCCCGCCGATGAGGCTTCGCGTGGGGCAGCCGGCCCGCGAGCATCAGGTTCTCCCGCACCGTGAGGCGGGGGAAGAGCTGGTTGCCCTGCGGGACCTGCATCAGTCCGCGGCCGACGATGTCATAGGGCCGCCGGCCCGTGATGTCCTTGCCGTCGAACCGGACCGTCCCGCTCGACGTCCGGCCGAGACCGGCGATGGCGCGGAGCGCGGTGGTCTTGCCGTGGCCGTTCGGGCCGAGCAGGGCCACCGCCTCGCCCGGCGCGACCCGGAAGGAGAGCGCGCGGACCACCGGCAGCCGGCCGTATCCGGCGTGCAGTTCCCGTACGTCGAGCAGGTCGCCGGCGCCGGTCGGTTCGCCGTTCATACCGCCGCTCCCTTGCCCAGGTAGGCTTCCATGACCCGGGGGTCGTTCAGCACCTCGTGCGGCGAGCCCTCGACGAGCACGCTCCCGGAGGCCAGCACGATCATCCGGTCGGCGAGTTCCCGCAGCAGACTGAGCACATGCTCGATGATCAGCAGCGCCAGTCCGTCGGTGTTCAACTGCCGCAGCAGCGCGACGAGTTCGGTCTGGTCCTCGGTGTTCAGGCCACCGGCCGGCTCGTCGAGCATCAGCAGCCGGGGCCGGGCGACCAGCGCGCTCGCGATCATCAGCTTCTTCTTGACCAGCAGCGGGACTTCACCGGCGAGGCGGTCGCCGTGTCCGGCGATACCGACCGTCTCCAGCGCGGCCATGGCCTCGGCCCGCAGCCCGCGCTTGCGGAACGGCTTGCGGCCGCCCAGATACGCGGCCGAGACCAGCACGTTGTCCAGCACACTCAGGGTGGGGAACGACTGCTCGGCCTGGAACGTACGGCGCAGTCCCAGCCGGCTGATCCGGCTCGGGGACAGCCCGTCGATGCGCCGGCCCCCGAAGGAGATCCGGCCGCCGCTCGGCCCGAACGGAACACCGGAGACCAGGTTGAACAGCGTGCTCTTGCCCGCGCCGTTGGGACCGGCGATGCCGAGGACCTCGCCAGGTACCACCCGGAGCGAGACGTCGTCCACCGCGGTGAATCCACCGAAGACACGGCTCACCCCGGACACCTCCAGCAGCGGTTCAGGGCCGGCGGGGCCGCCGCCGGCCGGGGTCACTTGATCCACGGCGGCCGCCTGAAGGTGCCGTCGGCGTACTCGGCGGGGGCGATCGCGACCCGCTTGCCCTGCTGGATCTGGAAGTTGGTGAACGGCATACCGCCGTCGCCGGACACGGCGAGGTGTGTCTTGTGGTCGAAGCGGATACGGCCCAGGGTGGTGTCCTTCTCGTCGAGGGTGCCGATCGCCCTGCCGACCTCGGCCTTCTTGGTGGGGTCGCCGACCTTCCGCACGGCCGCGGCCCACATCCGTACCTCCTCGTAGCCGATGTAGGAGTAGAGGGAGGGCGCGGACCCGTACTTCTCGGTGTAGCGCTTCACCAGGTCCTTGGTGGCCTGCGCCTTGTCGACCGGGGCCATCGGCAGGCTGTAGACGACGCCGTCGGCGCTGGCGCCGGCCAGGGTGAGGAACTCGGGAACGCTGGGCGCGTACTGCTCGAACACCAGCGACGGGGTCGGGTTCTGGCGGAACTGCGAGAGGAACTTGGCGGCGTTCGCCGTCTGGTAGTCCAGGTTGATGACCAGGGAGGGATCAAGTTTCTTGATCTTGCTGATCTGTGTCGTCCAGTCGTCGACCTGGCCGAACGGCACGGTGTCGGGGCCGGTGACCTTCCAGCCCTTCGCGGTGAGGTTCTTCTTCAGGCCCGCCGAGATCCGGTTGGAGTAGTCGTTGTCACTGGAGATGAGGTAGGCCCGGCGGTTGGCGAGCTTGTACGTGCCGTCCGCGTGCCACTCCTCCAGCCGGTTCGGCAGGTCGGTGCTGTAGCCCTCGTAGGAGGGGGCGATGGACCAGATGCCCGGGTACTTGCCGGGGTCCTTCTCGACCACCGCCTGGGTCTGGGCGCTGTTGCCGCCGAGCAGATACGGCATGTCGGCCTTCGCGAACTCGTCGATCTCGAAGTTCGTGGTGCTCGCGTAGCCGGTCATGGCGGCGACCACACTCGGATCGGCGGTCAGCCGGGTCACGGCGGCGGACACCGCCGCCGAGGTCTGGTCCTTGACGT
>NZ_JBSGUP010000355.1:0-8443 GCF_053607985.1 Streptomyces sp. NPDC055078 | reverse complement strand
GTACGTACGTCCGTGACGGCGGCCGGGATCGTCGCCGCCGCCGCTCTCGTACTGACGGGATGCGGCAGCGACGACCCGGCGAAGGACTCGCCCAAGGGCAAGGAAACGGCTCAGGAGCCGGCCGCGCCCTCGCCCGACGCGGGCGACGGCGGCGGGGAGGTGAACGGCGATGTCACCGGCGCCTGGTCCGGCACGACCGACGGAAAGCGCGTCGACCTGGTCATCACCGGCAAGAAGGCCGCGCTGTCCGCCGACGGACGCGCCTGTACCGGCGAGGTCGCGGACCACGGCAAGCCGATGCTGTCGCTGAAGTGCGCGGACGGGAACAAGGACCGCACGATGGGGACGATCGAGTCCAACGACGGCAAGACACTGGTCGTGTCGTGGGACGCCGGGCTCAAGGACACCCTCGCCAAGAGCACCTCGGCGAAGCTGCCCGAAGGGATCCCCACGGGCGCGATCGACGAACTGCCGAAGCTGCCCGGCTCTTAAGGCCCTCCCGGCGAGAACGCCCGGCGGGTTCACGGCGAACGTTCCCGGCGGGTACGCGGCCGGGGTTCACAGCGTTCACAGCGTTCACAGCGTTCACAGCGGGGGTCCCCTACCCCCCGTCCGGGTCGGTGATATCCGTGAGCGCGTCGGTGAGTTCGTCCAGCGCCTCGGAGAGCAGCGCGGTCCCGCTGCTCAGCACCGGGTGAGCCACCTCCCAGCCGCCCAGCGCCGTACGCGTCCGGTCCCAGTTCGGGGCCCGGCGTTCGCGTACGGCCCGGGCGGCGCGCTCGGTGTCGCGGCGCAGTGCGTCGGCGAGGGCACCGGCCTCGGGGACGGGGATCGACCCGTGCTCGGGCAGATGCGCCTCAAGCAGCATGGCGCCGCGGCCCAGCCGGCCGAGCGCGTACCCGGCGGCCTCGGCGGCGGCGCGGGTCATGCCCCGGCTGCGTACCGGCTCGTGGATGGCCTTGGCGAGGGCGTCCTGCCAGGCGATGCGGGCGTCGCGGGCGGCGAGCAGCGCCCGGCGGATCTCCTGGCTGTCCCGGTCGGCGGGGCGGGCGTAGTGGTCGAGCACGGCGGCGACGTAACGGCCGTCGGCGATCAGCCAGTCGGCGAGCCGGCTGCGCAGCCGTGGGGTCTCCCACGCGGGGTACAGGGCGTACGCGAGCATCGCGAGGAGTCCGCCGAGGAGGGTGAGGAGTACGCGTTCGGGCACGGTCTGGCCCGCTTCCTCACCGCCCATGTCCAGCAGGAAGACGACATACGCCGAGATGCCGGCGCTGGCGGCGGCATAGCCGGTACGCATCGCCAGGTACACGCCGAACGCACACAGGACGGCCAGCGCCCCGGCGAGCCAGGCGCCGGGGTGGGTGGCCTGGACGACGGCGGTGGCGACTCCGACGCCGATGAGGGTGCCGCCGAAGCGGGCGACGGAACGGGCGTACGTCTGGGAGAAGTCCGGGCGCATCACCATCACGGAGGTCAGCGGCGCCCAGTAGCCGTGGCCCAGCGGCAGCGCGGTGCCGATGAGAAACCCGGCGGCCACGACGGCCGACACCCGCACGGCGTGGCGCAGCACCGGGGAGCGGCGGCGGAATTCGGCCCGCACCGAGCGCAGCGCGCCGGGGAGCAGCCGCAGCAGGGACGGCCGCAGCAGCGACGGCCTGGCGCGGTGCGGGCCCGACGGCCGGACGCGGTGCGGGCCATCGCCGGTGCCCTCGCCCCGGGCCTCCTCCACCACATCGTCCAGCAGGGCCGCCAGCCGGACCGCCGCCCGCCGGGGCGGTCCGCCGAGAATCCTCAGGGTCTCGGGTGTCTTGAGGACGGCGGCGCGTTCCGCCGGGACCCGGACGGGATCGCCGTGGCGGATGGCGCGGGCGGCGGCGTCGAGTACGGCACCGGCCGCGTCGAGCAGCTCCCGGCACCGGTCCCGCTGCGGCCCCTCCTCCGGCACGCCGACGGCCGGGTCGGCGAGCGAGGCGAGGACGGGCCTGATCCGTTCGGCGACTCCCCGGGTGCCGTGCAGCTCGGCCGGTCTGCGGCGGGCCTGCCGGGGCGTGACGGCCGCCGCGCTGCGGGCGGTCATCAGCGGAGCCGGGTCGAACGGTGCCCTCGGGTCGTGCCGCAGCCGCCGCGCGTAGTCCGCCTCCGCGGCGAGCGCGTCGGCGAGCGCGTCCCGCTGGGCGCCCCAGCGGCGTACGGGGAACAGCACGATCAGAACGGCCTGGACGACCCCGCCGGCCGCGATCACGGCCGCGTGTCCGGCCGCCGCCGCGACGGACGTCGGGAGCGTGATCGTCACCAGCATGATCGCGACGCTGGACGCGCCGATGATCCCGGCGGTCGGGCCGACGGCCCAGGCGAGACCCGTCGCGAACGTCCACAGCGCGAGCAGCGCCACGAACAGCGCGAGGTGGAAGGCGCTGAGGTAGCCGATGAACGTGGACACGGCCAGCGTGCCGCCGGAGGCGAGGGCGAGCACGGGCCGGGGCCGCCAGCTCCGCTGGAAGGTAGCGATGGCCGCCTGGAACGCGCCGAACGCGGAGCTGACCGCGACCACCGGTCCGAAGAGCGCGAGCGCGACTCCGACGACGAGCGCGAGCCCCGCTGCCGCGCGCAGGGCGACGAGGGGTTCGAGCTGAGCGCGTTCGAGGGTGAGTCCGGAGCGGGTGGTGTCCTTGAGCGCCCGGAGCCAGGTCATGGGGCCGAGATTAGTGGCTTTTGCCCGTTTCGCTTGCTTAAGGTGCGCTCTGTTGAGCTACATAAGAGCTACGCATGAGCTGCGTAAGAGCTACGCATGAGCTACGGACGCTTCACGGACCGGCGGTCACCCACCGCGTCGGCGGCCCACGCGGCGACCCGCGCCGGACTTCACCTGCCCGGCTCCCGCAGCACCACCAGGTCCCGCCCGAGGCCGATCGCCACGTTCCCCGGGGACGCCCACGCCAGGGCCCGGCCGGTCGACGGAAGGGCGAGGAGGGCGAGGGGGTGGCCGGCGGCGAGGTCCCAGGCGCGGAGGGTGGCGTCGGTGGCGAGGGTGAAGGCCGCGCGGTGGCCGCCGTAGCGCCCGGCGGCCAGCGCGGTGACGGCGGCGTCATGCCCGTGCAGGGGCTCCCCGAGCTGCTCGCCGCCCGCCGGGTCCCAGCGGCGTACGGTACGGTCCGCGCCGCCGGTCAGGGCGAGCGGACCCCGGGGGCCGGTGGTGAGGGACACTGCGGTGACGGCGCCCGGCAGCAGAACCGTGCAGTTGCGGACGAGGGCCTGTTCGGTCAGCTCCCAGAAGGCCACCGCGCCGTCCTCGCCGCCGGAGACCAGCCGGGTCGTGCCGTTGACCTCGGTCAGGGCGAGGCCGGTCACCGGGGCGTCGTGCGCCGTGGGATGCGCGCCGATCAGCGACCCTGAGGGCAGATCCCAGACGGCGACGGAGTTGTCACTGCCACCGGTCACCGCGACCGGGCGGCCGTCGAGCCGCCCCACCGTGAGGGCGTCGACCCGGCCGGTGTGACCGGTGAGGGGCGGTCCGACGGGCGCCCGGCGTTCCGCGTCCCACACCTGGACCGACCAGTCGGAGCCCGCGACCAGCACCACCGGACGCCGCCCCAGCCGGGTGAACGCGAGAGCCGTCACCCCGAGCCCGCCCGTGGTGATGCGGTGCACCGTGCGCCCGGTGCGCAGTTCGCGGACCCACACTTCGCCGCCCGACGCGCTGAACAGCACCCGGCGGCCACCGATCGACCCGGTGGTCACGGCGGTCACCGGGCCGGGGTGGCGTGCCCCGGACTCCGGGCCCGCCGGGGCATCGACGTCCCAGACCCGTACGATCCCGTCCGCACTGCCGCCGGCCAGCAGCCGCCGCCCGTTCACCGTCGCCGAACCGAGCGCGGTGAGCTGCCGGTTCGAGCCGCCGAGGATGCGCTCGGGTCCGCCGTGCGGCCTGTCCTCGGGCCCGCCGCGTGGCAGGTGCTCGGGCCCGCCGCGCAGGGGCCGCAGCGTGACCGATCCTCCGGTGGCCACGGCGGCCAGCGGCTCGCCCCCGTCCGCACCCGCGACGAGCGCGACCGGGCCGGAGTCGTCGCGCTCCTCAGGGCGTACGCCGTCGTCGGACGGTGTCAGCGGCACCGCCGGGAACTCCCCCTCCTCCCGCAGCGGAACGTCCCAGACGACGGGCCCGTCCACGGTCCCGGCGAGCACCACCGCCCGGTCCGGCCCGGTCTGGTGCACCGCGAGCGAGTGCACCCCGTCACGGACCATGTCACCGGTCAGCCGGTGCGGAAGCAGCACCCGCGGCCCGTCGAGGTCGATGAGCTGGATACGGCCGGAGTCGAGCGCCACAGCGAACAGCGGTCCCTCCGGGGGCGAGGCGATCGCCCGGACGCCGCTGAGAGCTGTTTCCCGGCGCGCGTCCGCGACCGGGACCCGGCTGTCCGAGATCCGCAGCAGTCCGGCGGGATAGTGGCGGACCCTGACCAGCGAGCCATCGGTCCGGCGCGCGGTGTAGGAGTCGCGCAGGCTCAGGAGCGTGGTCCGCCTCCTGGTCACGCGAAACGGCTCGACGGCACCGTCCGTACCGGGATCGCGCCGCGTGGTCCCGTACCGGTCCAGCCCGATCCACAGAGGGAGGGCGGCACCGGTCGCCAGATCCCAGGTCTTCGACCATCCGCCGCCCGTTGCGACCACCAGCGCCCGGCCGCCCACGACCGTGACCTCGACGAGCCGGGCCGCCCTCCTCGCCCCACCGAGGCGTACGACGGGCGACTCCTCCCCCGCCGTCCCCGACGCCCACAGCGGCGTCCACCCGGCGGTGTCCCGTACGACCAGGGCCGCGAGCCCGCCCCGGCCCGAGCGCATCGCGTCCACGGCGAGCACGGAACGGCGGGTGTCGGCGTCGGCGCCGGGCGTACGGTGCCGGTCGGCCGACATCCGGTAGACGGCGGCCAGTTCGCGGGCGGCGGGGGTCCGCAGCCCGGACAGGGCGGTGGCGGGCGGGCCGGTGTGGACGAGGAACTCGGGGTCGGCGACGAGTTCATCGGCCCGGTCCGCGTCGCGCGCGTGCTCCAGCGCGTGCCGTAGCTGGTACGGGACGGCCGACCGCCACCGGACCGCACCGCGGGGCTCCGTACGCAGCGGAGAGAGCAGGGCGCGCAGGACGGCGGTCGGCGCGTGGCCGCCGTCGGCTGCGGGCAGCGACCGGAGGTGGTCGACCAGTTCCTGGTGGAAGAGCCGGTAGAGGGTGGGTCCTTCGTGGTCGGGGGTGCGCCGCAGATAGAACCCGACGCGTTCCAGGGTCGCCGCGACATCGTCGGGGGCGGGGGCGGGGTCCTCCGGGACTGACGGGCCCTCCGGGGCTGACGGGTCCTCCGGGGCGCCGAACAGCACCGGGGCGATCACCCGGGCGAGCGAGGCCGGGATACCGGGGTGCCTGGCGTGGGCGATGGCGGTCAGCAGGGGCCGGGCCCAGGGGTCACCGAGCCGCGCCAGGTCGAGTTCCAGCAGATCGGCGGCGTTACGCGGCGCACGGGCCACCACCGCGTCGATCTCGCCGGTCCCGATCGCCCGTTCCGCGTCGAGGAGCTGGTGCAGCAGCAGCCGGGCCGGGAGATAGGGCCCGGGGTTCCCCGTGACGCCGCAGCCCGGAACCAGCGCGGCGGCCAGTTCCGTGCCGAGCCGCTCGCGCAGCGCTTCCTGCGTACCGGCGTTGTACAGCGGCGACAGCTCCAGATGCCGCCGGACGAACGCGGCGACGTCGTCGCGCAGTACGGAACGGTCCGCCTGGTCCAGATCGACCAGCAGGCCCCCGTCGCGGGCGCGTTCCACGACCGGCGCCGCCTCCTCGACCGTACGGGTGCCGATGAGCAGCCGGCACACGGGCCGTTCCGGGCGCCCTGGCCTGTCGCCCTTCGGCCGGGAGCGCGCATCGGCGAGCGGGAGCAGCAGCAGGTCCACCACATCGGCCGGGCGGACGGCCTCGTCCAGGGCGTCCACGACGATCGTCGCCACGGGACGGGAGGGCCCCGAGCGCCTGCGCAGGGCGTCGATGAGCAGGGCGGGGCTCCAGCCGGACGCCGGTTCGCGCAGCCCGAGCTGCCTGCCGATCGAGGCGGCCAGTTGTCCGGCGCTGCGGCCCCGGGCGTGCACGGCGGCGAACTCCTCGCTCCGGCCCGGCAGCCGCAGCGGGGGCAGCCGGTGCCACAGGGCGTCGCGCAGCTCGGGGTGGGCGGCGCAGACCAGCATGCCCAGCAGGGCGGACTTCCCGGTGCCGGGGCCGCCGGTGACGACGGCCAGGGAGGGCTCGGGTTCGGCGCTGTTCACCCAGGGGGTGAGGAGGTCCAGTTCGGCCTTGCGCCCGCTGAACAGACAGGCCGCTACGGAGTCGTCGGGGGCGCCGAACGCGCGGGTGATGTAGTGGAGCGCGTCGAGCACCGGGTCGAGTTCGGCGAGGAAGCTGCGCAGGGCGTCCTCGGCGCCCAGCCGGAGCCGGGCGAGCGCGGTGGGCTGGTAGCGGGGGTTGCGGAACAGCCGGAGCGCGGGCTCCTCGCCGAGCGCCAGCGGGGTGCTCTCCAGGTGCTGTGCCAGCCCGTTCGCGTCCCGCCACAACCGCTCCAGCGTGGCCCGTATCTCCCGGGTGACCAGGGAGACGGGGACGTACTCCAGGGAGGGATCGGTGTCCAGGCCGTCATGGCGCAGCCGTGCCAGTACGGCGGCGACGGCCTCGCTGAAACGGCCGTTGTACGCGGGCTCGCCCGGGGCCGCCGCCGCCAGTACCCAGGCCCGGCGGGCGTCCGCGCCCCGGTCGGCGGCCCGGCGCCGCAGCGACCAGGTGTTCCACTGCCAGCGGACGGCCGCCCCGGCGTGGCACACGTCCAGCATGACGAGGGCGGAGGGGTGATCGGGCCGTTCCAGGTCGCGGAGCCATGACTCGACGTCGAGCCCGTCGTGCGGGCCGCTGTCGTGCAGCGCGATCCGCAGCGAGCCGGAGGCGTCGGTGTGGCCGTGGCTGATCAGATGGACGATCAGTCCGCCGGCGGGCGGGGTGGCCCTCAGGGCGGTGTCGAGGGAGGCGCGGGTGTCCTGGTGGGTGGGGTCGGTGAGGACCTTGCCGCCGTGCAGGGCGTATCCGAGTGCGGTGAGGGACTCCCCCACGGCGGCGCCCCGGCCGTGGGCGAACTCCAGTTTCTCGTAGCCGGTGGGGCCCTGGAGCAGCGGTACTTCCTCCGCGTCGTCGGCGACCGCCTCGTGCTGGAAGGACCCGACGGCGACGACGACAGCGTTCTCCGCGGGCGGGCGGTCGCGACCGGTGACCTCCACCGGCGGGCTGTCGTGACCGGTCACATCCACCGGCGGGCTGTCGTGACCCGTGGTCATCCGTGCGACGGCCGGGGGCCCTCGTACGGCAGCGGGTGGCCCTCGTACGACGACGGCCGGGCGCCGTGGCTCTCCCGCCGCCAGGTGGCCCTGATCCGGAAGTGCCCGGAGCCGGCCCCGTCGGTGATCACCACCCCGGCGTCGGGGTTCATCCGCACACTGAACTCGATGTCGACCTCGTCCGGTCGCGGCCCCCCGGGGACATCCAGCACCCCGCGCACCACATCGGCCACCGCCGACCCGATGGTGCGGGACGCGTCGCCCAGGGTCGTGGTGGCCTCGTAGACCCCCCGGTGGTCCCGGAACGACCGGCCGATCAGCACATCGTCGTCCACCTCCACATTGACGACGCCCCCGCCGTCCAGCCGGAACCGGGATACCTCGCCCATCGCTCTCCTTCACACATGTTCACGGCCATCGGATATTCGGGGTACGCCGATGGGCGACACCCTCTAGGGTTCGATCACCCAACATAGCCGTGGAAGCGGCTCGTTGGGTGTTTGTCCACCGGGTCAGGGAGGGGCCGGATGCGCATTCTGGGAGTTCACGGGGTCGGAAACCACCGGCCGGGGGCGACGAGCGAGCAGGCGCGGGCACAGCTCGCCGGGATCTGGGCGCGGCATCTCGCCCACGGCCCCTTCGGGACGGCGGCGGCCGAGTGCGACATCGCCGTCGCCTACTACGCCGATCTGCTGCGCGAACCGGGCGAACAGGGCCCCGGCGGGACACCGCTGGAGGAACTCACCCCCGACGCCGAGGACCTGCTGCGGCTGTGGCTGGACGAACAGGGCCTGCCGGCCGAGGTCCCTCAGGGGTATCTCACCTGGCCACTGCGGCAGGCCCTGGGCTGGATCGCCGCCCGGGACCGGCTGGCCCCCGCGATGGTCGAGGCGTTCGTCGCCCGCTTCTTCAAGGAGGTCGCGGCCTATCTCGACACCCGTGGCCGCGCCCGCACGGACGCCCGCGCGGCACTCGCCACCGCGCTGGCGGACCACACCCCCCGGGTCGTGATCGCGCACTCCCTCGGCTCCGTCGTCGCCTACGAGGCCCTGTGGGTCCACCAGGGCCCGCCCGTCGACCTCCTGGTCAC
>NZ_JBSGUP010000354.1:0-8445 GCF_053607985.1 Streptomyces sp. NPDC055078 | reverse complement strand
CCCCTGACCGGGCCCCGGGACCCACTGCGCCGGGCCCGGGGCCCTGCCGCGTACGGTCGGCCCCGGGACCTGTCGCATGCCGTCCACCACCGGGACCTGCCGCATGCCATCCGCCCACGGGACCTCCAGCGTGCCGTCCACCACCGGGGGATCGCCGACCGGCCCCGTGCGGCTACTTGTCCGCCGTCTTCGCGGCGGCGTCGATCGCCGCGAGCGACCGCCGGACCTGATTACGGTCCGTCGTGTACCAGAAGTCGGGCAGTGACGCCCGCAGATAGCTGCCGTACCGGGCATTGGCCAGCCTCGGGTCCAGCACCGCCACGACGCCCCGGTCGCCCGTGGCCCGGACGAGCCGGCCCGCGCCCTGGGCCATCAGCAGTGCGGCATGGGTCGCGGCGACGGCCATGAAGCCGTTTCCGCCGGACTCCTCGACCGCCTTCTGCCGAGCGCTCATCAGCGGATCGTCGGGCCGGGGGAACGGAATCCGGTCCATCACCACCAGCTGGCAGCTGGGCCCGGGCACATCCACGCCCTGCCACAGGGAGAGCGTGCCGAACAGACAGGTCTCGGCGTCCGCCGCGAACCCCTTGATCAGCTCACCGAGTGTCTCCTCGCCCTGTAGCAGGATCGGCTTGTCGAGCTTGCCGCGCAGCTCCTCCGCAGCCGCCCGGGCAGCCCGCATGGAGGAGAAGAGCCCGAGCGTACGTCCCCCGGCCGCCTCCACCAGCTCGGCCAGCTCCTCCATCATGTCGCCGCGCGAGCCCTCCCGGCCCG
This sequence comes from Streptomyces sp. NPDC055078, assembly GCF_053607985.1. Lineage (NCBI taxonomy): Bacteria > Bacillati > Actinomycetota > Actinomycetes > Kitasatosporales > Streptomycetaceae > Streptomyces > Streptomyces sp. NPDC055078. The sequence goes on along the minus strand of NZ_JBSGUP010000354.1, from coordinate 7,671 downwards.
GGGTGTTCAGATGGCGGGCGACATACAGGATTCCCTGCTTCTGATAGTCGAAGGGGGAGCCGACGTCGAGCCCCTTCCACTGCGGCACGTCGTCCCCCTCGGTCCCCTCCGGAGACAGTCCCAGCGTCGAGGCCACCACATTGAAGTCTCCGCCGAGACTGAGCGTGGCCGACGTGAGAACCACCGAGCGCTCGGTGAAGATCTTCTCTCTCAACAGCCCCGAGACATTCATCGGAGCGACCCGCAGCGAGGCCCCGAACCGGTCGTGGCGCTCGTACCAGACGACGTCGTACTCGGACGCCTGGATGATGCGCTCCGCCACGTCGTGCACATTCTCGACGGAGGCCAGAGCCTGCTTCCGTACAGCGTCCTCGTCCTGGACGGACTTGTCGCGGGTCGACCCGAGGGCGGAGATGACATTGCGGGCAGCGTCGCGCAGCGCCAGCAGGGCGTAACTGAGGTCCTCGGGGATCTCTTCCAGGCGCCCGGGGAGAGCCAGCTCCATCACCCGCTCGAAGGTCTCGGCGGCGGTCTGCAGTGCATCCGCGGCCTTCTCGTTGGCCAGCTTCGCGGACCGGCGTACGGCGCGGTTGACCTGGCCCGGGGAGAGTTCCCCGGTGGCGGCGCCGGTGACGCGGGAGACCAGCTCATGGGCCTCGTCGATGACCAGGATCTCGTGCGGCGGAAGCACCGGGGCGCCCTCGATGGCGTCGATGGCCAGCAGCGCGTGGTTGGTGACCACGACATCGGAGAGCTTGGCCCGCTCCCTGGCCAGCTCGGCGAAGCACTCCGCCCCGTACGCGCATTTGCTCGCTCCCAGGCACTCCCGGGACGACACGGAGACCTGGGCCCAGGCGCGGTCGGAGACCCCGGGCGTCAGCGCGTCACGGTCTCCGGTCTCCGTCTCGTCGGCCCAGTCCCGCATCCGCAGCAGATCCTGGCCGAGCTTGCTGGTGGGCGTGGCAGACTCGAACGGATCGAAGAGCCCGTCCTCCTCTTCCTGCGGCACCCCCTCGTGCAGCCGGTGCAGACAGAGGTAGTTGGACCGCCCCTTGAGCATCGCGAACTCCGGACGGCGGCGCAGCAGCGGGTGCAGCGCCTCGACCGTACGCGGCAGATCGCGCTCCACCAGCTGGCGCTGGAGCGCCAGCGTCGCCGTGGCGATGACCACGCGCTCGCCGTGCGCCACCGCGGGCACCAGATAGCCGAGGGACTTACCGGTGCCGGTGCCGGCCTGGACGAGGAGATGCGACCCGTCGTCCACGGCTTCGGCGACGGCCTCGGCCATGGCGACCTGACCTTGTCTTTCCACACCACCGACGGCGGTGACGGCGGCATGGAGGAGTTCGGGGAGGGATGGCTTCGTCATAGGCCGACCAGCCTACGGCTCGCCACTGACATTCCGGTCCGATCCCGCCAGTTTCCGCTCATGAGAGCGGACCGGGGGCCGAACCGTGCACGGCGGCACACGGGTGTCCGGGCCGGTCCGGCCGGTCGGCGAGTCCGGCCGGTCGGCGAGGTCCGGCCGGTCGGCGAGGTCCGGCCGGTCAGAGCTGGTCCCGGTGCGCGCGGTCGCGGACGAGGACGGCGGCTCGTTTGCCGGGGAGGTCGACCTCGGCGAAGAAGCGGAAGCCTCCGCTGAGGAAGGCGGAGACGGAGGGAGTGTTACGCAGATCCGGTTCGGCGACGACGCGTGAGCAGCGGGGGCGCTGGTCGAGCACCAGATCGGCGACTGCTCTGAGCAGAGTGGAGCCGAGGCCGCGGGCACGGTGGGTGACCCCACCGATCAGGAGGTGGATGCCCGTGTCATGAGGACGGGCGGGGTAGTGGCGGGCCAAGGGGTCGAGATCGGCCCGGTAGATCTCGAAGTAGCTCATGGGGATGCCGTCGAGCACCCCGAGACACGGGGTGCTGCGGCCGTCGCCGTCGAGTTGGGCGGTCAGATGGGCGGCGGTGACGGATTCGGGACCGGCGAGCTGCCAGAAGGCGGCCACCGCCGGGTCGTTCATCCAGCGGCTGATCAGAGCGAGGTCCCGCTCGATGCGTACCGGGACCAGGACGAAGCTGCCGCCCGGCGTGGGGACGGGTCCCCAGTCGGCGACTCCGTCCAGCAGATCACCGGCAGCGGGGGCGTCCCGGTGCGCGGGGCTGTCCAGATGCGCGTGGCCGTCCCGGTACGTGTGGCCGTCCCGGTGCGCGGGCCGGGTGACCGGGCCGCGCACGGGAAAGGGCGCCGGGAAGAGCGCAGGGCAGTCGTCCGGGAGCCGCAGCTCAAGCGTGTCCTCGGCATCCCCGGGGAGGGCGATCTCGGCATCCTTGCCGACCGCCGTGCCACCCTCTATGGGCCGGGGTCCGGGCCCGTTTCCGGCGCCGGGACCCGCGTCGGTGGGAGACATGGCGACGCTCTCCTCTCGCTGTTCGGTCGGGGTGCGGCTCGACCGATGGCGGGCCACGGGCGGGCCACGGTCGTCCCAGGCGTACGGCATCGGAGTGCCGGGCGGTCCCGGGCGTACGGCATCGGAGTGCCGGGCGGTCCCGGGTGACCGGTCTTCAGGAGTGGAGGGGATTGGTCATCGTGACGTAGACGGACTGGGTGTCGACCGGGCCCACGAGTTCGTCCAGGCCCCGCAGCCGGGTGAGGAGATTCGCCTTGCAGCGCAGGGTGCGGGCCTCCAGGAGCTGGGCGGGCAGGGGTGAGCCGAGACCGGTGGCCGATGAGAGGAACTGCCGGAAGGCGGCGATGAGGACGCGCTCGTCGGCGAGGTGCTGCGCCCCGAAGGCTCCGATGAGCCCGAGGACGTTGTTGATGCCGAGGTAGTAGGCGAAGCGCTCGTCGGCGACCTCGTCCGGGACGAAGGTGTCGCTCAGGGAGCCGATGCCGGGCAGGCGGCGTTCGAGGGCGGCGCGGTGGGACTCGCGGAAGTAGTAGCCCTGGTTGTCGCGGTAGCGGCCACCGCCGGGCCAGCCGTCGGGGCCGAGGACGACCAGGGTGTTCTGCTGGTGCGCTTCGAGCGCGACGCCCGCCGTGGCGTCGAGCCAGAGCACGGGGCGTACGACCTGGTCGAGGTAGCGCAGGAACCACTCGGTGGCCACGGCTCCGGTCGGCCGGCCCGTACGGGCGACCAGCCGGGCCACGATGTCGGCGAGGCGTGAGTGCGTCCCCACCCGGCCGGGCCAGGGCCGGGGCGCGGTCAGCGCGGCGATACAGACGGCGTCGTCACCGGGGCCGAAGGGGTTGTGGCGCAGCATGACGTCGAATCCGGGCACGGGTCCCCCGCCCACGCGCGCGACGGCGGAGGTGTCGACGGCGAGCCAGGCGGGGTCGCGCACGATGCCGAAGCCGGGGTGGGCGGCCCGCCACTGCTCGGCGAGGCCGGTGCGCAGCAGCCGGTGGACCTCGACGCCCCGGTGGAGTTCCTTGCGGAGATTCTCCCGACGGGAGTTGGTGATCCGTACGCCGAGGGAGAGCTTGAGCATGGCCGGAGCCCCGGGGCGGTGCACGGTCCGGACCGAGGACGTCGGATACCAGTGCTCGCCATGGGGGCCGAGGTCGTGCAGCAGCCCTCTGTCGAGGAGGGAGGCGACCCCGGGGCGGTGCCTCAGCTCGCGGGCCTGCCAGGGGTGCAGCGGCAGGGCGACCGTGTGATCGGGGAGCGGGAGGTCCCCGCAGAGCCGGGCGGTGAGCTGTTCGGCGGGCACGATACGGCCCTGTTCGGTCCATGCGGAGTCGGTGGCCAGGACGGATCGGTCGACGGCCATCCAGTGCAGGGGGAACGATCCGTACAACTCGGGTGAATAGTGTCGGACTTCCGACGCGGAGAGTCCTTCGCGGCTCTTGGGTGTCGGGTGCAGCGGGTGGCCGAGCAGCAGGGACTGCTCGGCTGCGAGGAAGAGGTCCGCGCCGGGGGCGGGCGCGGGCCGGGCGCGGCGCTCCGCGATGAAGTCGGCCGTACGGCGCACCGAGTCGGCGACCCTGCCGACCAGGTCGGCTCCGTGGCTCAGCCCCGTTTCCCTGGCGAGGAGTGCCGCGACGGTCACCGCGTCGGCGGCGGGCGCTTCGCTTCGCCCGCCTTCCAGGGCGGGCGGGCCGAAGCGATGCCAGCCGCAGGGCGACCAGTAGCGGACGGGTACCAGGAGTGCGGTGCCGCAGGTGTGGAGGGGGATGCGCAGGGCGGTGCCGTCGGGCCGCTGGATGTCGTTCTCGCGTACCCAGCAGCGCAGAAGGTTCTCGACGGCGGCGGCGTCCGCGGCGCGGTGGGGGTCGGGGTGGTCGAGGAGTTCGGCGGGGTCGGCCGCCGTGGGCGGGCCCGGGGCGTACGAGGGCGTGTCGTCATGGCCCCCGGTGTGCTGGCGCGGGACGGCCGGCTGGCGTGGGACCGCCGGCGCTTCGGCGGTGAGCGAGCCGTGCGCGCCGGCCGCCGGCGGGGCCTCCGGAGCATGGGCGGTGGGGCGGCCGGCGGCCTCGGGGTCGGGGGCGGTGGGGACGCCAGGGCCGGTGGAGACGTCGGGGGCGGCGGAGACGTCGGGGGCGGTGAAGACACCGGATTCGGTCAGGACGCCGGAAGTGGCGGGGACGTCAGTGATGGCAGCGTCGGCGAGGTCGGTGGGGACGTCAGGGATGGCAGGGTCAGTAGGGACGCCAGGTGCAGTCGGTGCAGTCGGGGCGGTCGGGTTCACGGAGGGCTTCCTCGTGTTCTGTCCGTCAGTGGGAGGGCCTGCTGCCGGGGTCTCGTCGGGTGGTGCGCTCCGCCGCGGCCAAGGCGTCGGCGAAGCGGTCCAGTACGGCCGCGGCCTGTTCATCGGTGAGGGTGAGAGGAGGGAGGAGCCGTACGACGGCGCCATGACGGCCGCCGAGTTCGACGATGAGGCCACGGCTCAGACACTCGCGCCGGACGGCCGCGGCGAGTTCGGGGAACGGCGGGGGCACCGGAGCATCCGAAGACCCGGCCTCCTGGTCGACCAGTTCGATGCCGATCATCAGGCCACGGCCCCGGACGTCTCCGATACCGGCGTGCGCGGTGGCCAGGCCCTGGAGGCGGCCGAGCATACGGGCGCCCAGGGTGGCGGCACGGTCGGCGAGCCGGTTCTCGCGGACGTAGGCGAGGGTGGCCGCACCGGCCGCCATGGCGAGCTGGTTGCCGCGGAAGGTCCCGGCGTGGGCGCCCGGCTGCCAGGAGTCGAGCGCCGAACGGTAGACGATCACCGCCAGGGGCAGGGAGCCGCCGATCGCCTTGGAGAGGACCATCACATCGGGCACCACCCCGCTGTGCTCCACCGCCCAGAAGGTGCCGGTGCGTCCGACGCCGGTCTGTACCTCGTCGGCGATCAGCGGAATGGAGCGGGCCGCGGTGATCTCCCGCATTCTGCGCAGCCAGGCGTCCGGGGCCGGAATCACTCCGCCCTCCCCCTGCACCGGTTCGAGGATCATCCCGGCCGGGGCGGGAACCCCACTCCTGGGGTCGTCGAGAAGGCTCTCGGTCCACCGCGCGCCCAGTTCGGCACCGCGCTCGCCGCCGACGCCGAACGGACAGCGCTGATTCTGCGGGAACGGCAGCCGGGTCACCCGCACATCGGTGGCGCCGCCGGAGGCTTCGAGGGCTCCGGCCGTCATACCGTGGTACGCCCCGGTGAAGGCGAGCAGTCCGCTGCGGCCGGTCGCCGTGGGCACCAGTTTGAGTGCCGCTTCGACGGCGTCGGTGCCCGCGGGCCCACAGAACTGGATCCGTGCGTCGTCGGCGAACTCCCGGGGCAGAGTGGCGTACAGCTCGGTGGTGAAGGCGTCCTTCACCGGGGTGGCCAGGTCGAGGATGTGCAGCGGTGCCCCGGAGTCGATGACCTTCTTGATGGCTTCAAGGACCACCGGGTGATTGTGGCCGAGCGCGAGCGACCCCGCGCCGGACAGGCAGTCGAGATAGCGCCGTCCGTCGGCACCCTCGATGGTGATCCCCCGTGCGCGGACGGGAACGATGGGCAGTGAGCGCGCATAGGTCCGGGCAGCGGACTCGCGCAGCGACTGCCTGCGCAGAATCCCGTCATGGGCGGCCGTCGGCGCGGGGGCGGGTTCGGTCACGGCCACGGCTGTCGGTCCTCCGGCGATCGCTGTTGCGCTGTTACAGGTGCGTCTCATATCGGTACGGGGACTCCTGCGCCGCCCACCTGGGCTGAAGACTGTTCGGGGCCCCCGGCGCCTTCCCGTACCTACCAACGACGCCGGGTGCCGGGGATCACGGCCGGTCGGAAGATCCTTCCGGCCGCGGAACCGTGGCCCGGCCGCGTGTTGTCCCCGATGGCACCGGCATAGTGGGGGCTGTGCTCCGGGGAGGTGCCGCCTTGTTAGGGTTCGCGGCGGTTCCGGCAGTTCCGGTGCACGGATCCGGCTGTGCGAGGGGGCGTGAGTTCGCGCGTTCGCCGCCGGTTCAGCGGTTCAGCGGTTGTCCAGAAGCACAGAAGCTCAAAGGTTCAGAAGTACCGATGTCCCAGGGGGAATCACACGATGCGACCCATACGCCCGGCGCTGGCCGCGGCCTCCATCGCCGCCGTGCTCGCGCTGGCTGCCACTGCCTGCGGTCCGAGTGAGGACAACGCGGGTGACAAGCCGAGCGCTTCCACCGGCCAGTCCGACGACAGCAAGATCACGATTCCGGACGATGTGAAGGACCGGCTCAAGGAGCACGGGATCGATCTGGACGCGTGGCGGAACGGCGCGTGGAAGAACTGGGACAAGGACAAGTGGCTCCGTGAGGCCAAGGACTACGTCAACCCGATCATCGAGGACCTGTGGGACCCGGATCGGATGCGGGAGGCCGAGAAGCCCCCGGAGCAGCCGATCGACCAGGACATCTCCGGCGACAAGGGTGTCACCGATCCGACACCCGACCCGGTCGACGCACAGGCGGTGAAGGCTCCGTACCGTACGGGCGCTCCCGAGGCGGGGAAGGTCTTCTTCGACGGCCCGGAGGGGTCGATGGTCTGCTCGGCCACCGTCGTCAAGGACCCGGCCAAGCCCGGCAAGTCCAACATGGTGTGGACCGCGGGCCACTGTGTCCACGCGGGCAAGAAGGGCGGATGGTACCGCAATATCGCCTTTGTGCCGTCGTACAACGACACCGCCAAATCCACCGCCGAGCTGGAGAACACCCCGAAGGAAGAGGTCGCTCCGCACGGTGTGTGGTGGGGCGGCTGGGCCCAGACCTCCGACCAGTGGATCAACGAGGGTGCCAAGACCGGTGGCCAGGGCGCTCCGTACGACTTCGCGGTGATCCAGGTCACTCCGGAGAAGGGCGGTACGGGCAAGTCGCTGGAGGAGACGGTCGGTTCCGCGCTGCCGGTGGACTTCAACGCCCCTGCCGTGGCGCAGATCGACAGCATGAAGGCGACCGGTTATCCGGCCGCGCCGCCGTTCGACGGCCAGAAGATGTTCCAGTGCGCCGACAAGCCGGGGCGGCTGTCCGTCAAGGCCGATGAGCCGACGATGCACCGGATCGGCTGCACCATGACCGGCGGGTCGTCCGGCGGCGGCTGGGTGGCCAACGGCAAGGACGGAAAGCCCGCCCTGGTGTCCAACACCTCCATCGGCCCGATCTCGGCCGGCTGGCTCGCGGGTCCGCGGCTGGGTGATGAGGCGAAGGCGCTCTACAACGCCGTCAGTGAGAAGTTCGCGGGTCAGTAACC
>NZ_JBSGUP010000353.1:0-8450 GCF_053607985.1 Streptomyces sp. NPDC055078 | reverse complement strand
GGCACCGGACCGGGTGCGCGGCTGTGGCGGGCCGCCGTGACGGCGCCGGGCCTGCCCGACGGGGTGCGGTTCAAGCTCGCGCGCCGGGTCGGCGACGGCATGCGCAAGGCGAACCGCCCCGGGGGCGCCGTGCTCGCCCTCACCTCGGCCGCGCAGCGCACCCGCGATCCGCGTCACCATGCCGAGCTGTTCGGCGAGGCGGCCCGGCTCGATCTCGCCCGGGGTCAGGTGCCGGACCGGCTGATGGACGCCGTACGGGCCGAACTGGCCTGTGCGGACTCCCTGTTGGCGGCCGGGAAGCGGAAGGAAGCCGCCGCGTCGGTGATGCGGGCGATGGGCCTGGCGTTCCACCGCGTCCTGCACTTCGACCGGACCGACTCCCCGCTCGCCGACGCGCCGGACAGCTACCCGGCCCCGCTGTGGAACAGCACGGCGGTCCAGGAGCTGTCGCGTACCGCCGGGCGCGGGACCCCGGCCGGGGCGCCGCCGGCCGGCCGGCCGCTGCGGCTGCTCTTCGCGGTCCGCCGCAACGACCACTTCCTCGGTGAGATCCGGGACCGCTACGAGGGTCACCCGGATGTCGAGGTCCGTACGCTCGATGTGGCGGACGACCCGGCGCTGGGCAAGCTCACCGCGGACCGGCTCGCCGCGTTCCGGCTCGGTGGCGAGCCCGCGGTGGGCGAGCTGCTGGAGGAGCATCTGCGGCCCCATCTGGAGTGGGCGGACACCGTGTTCGTCGACTGGATGACCGTGCCCGCGGCCCTGTTCACCGCCGTCGACCCGGGCACCACCCGGATCGTGGTGCGGCTGCACAGCTACGAGACGTTCAGCGCCTGGCCGTATCTCACGGACTTCTCCCGGGTGGACGACCTCGTCTTCGTCGGAGCGCATCTGCGCGATCTGACCGTGACCGCGGTGCCGGCGCTGCGGGGGCCGGACGCGCCGCGGCTCCATGTCATCCCCAATGCCATGGACCTGGCCGGATACGACCTGCCCAAGGACGCCGACGCCCGGTTCACCCTGGCGCTGATCGGTATCTCGGCCGTCGCCAAGGACCCGCGCTGGGCGATCCGGGTACTGCGGCTGCTGCGGGCGTCGGACGAGCGCTACCGGCTCCTGCTGATCGGCTCGGACGTCGACGCGAAGCTCAGCGCGGCGGCCAAGGCGTACGCCCGTGAGTACGAGCGGGAACTGGCCGATCTGGAGAGCGCCGGAGCGGTCCGCCGCCTCGGGCAGCTCGACGATGTGCCCGGCGCGCTCACCGGGGTCGGGGTGATCCTCAGCTCCTCCGTACGGGAGAGCTTCCACTGCGGCTTCGTCGAGGGTGCCGCGAGCGGCGCCGTACCGGTGGGCCGGGACTGGCCGTTCTTCTCCGGTCGCCCTGCCAACGCGCGGACCCTCTTCCCCGGCGACTGGGTGGTGGGGTCGCCCGAGGAGGCCGCGGACCGGGTGCTCGCGCTGACCGGTTCCGATGAGGTGTGGCGCAAGCAGGCGCGGATGGCGTCCGAGTACGCGATCGCCACCTGGGACTGGCCGGTGGTGGCCGAGGCGTTCGACCGGCTGCTGCTGGGCGGGCCGGGCAGGACAGCCGAACGGTGACGCGGTCAGGGGCCGGGGCCGCGGCGACCGGCCGGGACCATCTTCCGTCCCTGACGGGCCTGCGGTTCTGGGCCGCGCTGCTGGTCGTCCTGTACCACCTGTCCCGGCAGGCCGGGACGCTCCCGTGGATCAGTGACGCCGCCTGGTACGGGCGCAGCGGCGTGACGTTCTTCTTCGTGCTGTCCGGCTTTGTGCTGGCCTGGACGTACGACGGGAAGCGGGTGCCGTACCGCGTCTTCGTCTGGCGTCGCTTCGCCCGTATCTGGCCGCTGCTCGCGCTCAGTGTGGTGGCATCGGTCGGCGTCTGGGTCTGGATGGACCGCCCGGTGTCCGCGGCGGCGGTCGTCGCCACGCTGCTGGCCGTGAACGCGTGGGTGCCCGACCCCGTGATGTCGGCGGGCGGCAACCCGGCGGCGTGGTCGCTGAGCGACGAGGCGTGGTTCTATCTGATCTTCCCGGCGCTGCTGGTGCTGCTCGCCCGGGGGCGGGCCGGGGTGTGGGCCGCCGTGGCGGTGGCGGTGACGCTCGGCTCGTTCGCGCTGTGGGTGGGCACCGGCCTCGCCCCGCTAGACCCCCAGATCCGCGGCTGGTCGCTGGACTACTTCCCCCTGACCCGGACCCTTCAGTTCGTGCTGGGGGTGGTGGCGGGTCTCGCGGTCAAGCGCGGCCGGCGGATCCCGGTGCCGCTGTGGGTCGCCGGGCTGCTGGTCGTCGGCTGGCATCTGGCCCTCGTCCCCTGGCACGAGGCCGTGCCCGACTCCCTCTGGTACGGCCCGTACACGGCTTCGCAGCTGCTGTCGGCGCCGCTGTTCGCGGCGTTGATCTGCGCCGCCGCGCAGGCGGATCTGCGGGGGCGGCGCACCGGGCTCGGCGGGCCCTGGATGATCCGGCTGGGGCACTGGTCGTTCGCCTGGTACCTGTTCCACGAGATCGTGCTGCGCGCGGTGGTGTTCGTGGACGGCAAACCAAGGCCGGGGGCGGAAACCCTGTCGGTGTGGCTGTTCGTCGCGGTGGCGAGCCTGCTGGTGGCCGGAGTGTGTTACGAGGCGGTCGAGCGGCCCGCCGAGCGGTGGCTGCGACGGGTCGGCCCGGCGCTCCCGGCGCCCCGGGAGCGGGAGCGCGCCGAACGCGTACCCCTGGGGAAGTGACCGGGAGCGGCCCGGCGCGTATGGCCCTGGCCGGTGCCCGAGGGCACCGGCCACAGCCGTACGCGTAAGGAGAACAGCCATACGCGTAAAGAGAGAAAAGGAGAGAAGCCGTCAGCCGCCGATGACGACGCGGCGGACCCCGGTCCAGCGCGCCGGGTCGGTCGTGCGGCGGCCGTCGACCAGGACGGTGACGTCCGGGAGGTCGGACGCGGCCAGTTCGCGGTACTCGGCGTGGTCGGCCTGGAGGACGGCCGCGGTGACCTTCTCGCCCTGGTGGGGGGTGAGGCCGTGCGCGGTCAGCTCGTCGGGCGTGTACATGGGGTCGGAGACGTACGGGACGGCTCCGCGCGCCTTGAGCGCCTCGACGGTCCCGAAGACGCCGGAGAAGGCCGTCTCCTTGACCCCGCCGCGGTAGGCGGCGCCGAGCACCAGGACGTTCACGTCCTTGAGGTCGCCGTAGGCGGCGGCCAGCAGATCGATCGCGTACTCGGGCATGGCGGCGTTCGCCTCGCGCGCCGAGCGCACGACGGTCGCCTCCGGGTCGTTCCACAGATACATCCGGGGGTAGATCGGGATGCAGTGGCCGCCGACGGCGATACCGGGCTGGTGGATATGGCTGTACGGCTGGGAGTTGCAGGCTTCGATGACCTTCTTGACGTCGATGCCGTTCTTGTCGGCGAAGCGGGCGAACTGGTTCGCCAGGCCGATGTTCACATCGCGGTAGGTGGTCTCGGCGAGCTTCGCCAGCTCGGACGCCTCGGCGGTGCCGAGGTCCCACACCCCGTTGGCCCGGGGCAGATCGGCGCGCTCGTCGAAGTCGAGGACGCTCTCGTAGAACTCCACACCGCGCCGGGCGGAGGTCTCGTCGATGCCGCCGACCAGCTTGGGGTAGCGGCGCAGATCGGCGAAGACCCGGCCGGTGAGGACCCGCTCGGGCGAGAACACGAGCTGGAAGTCCGTCCCGGCGGCGAGCCCCGAGCCCTCTTCGAGCATCGGCGCCCAGCGGGTGCGGGTGGTGCCCACCGGGAGGGTGGTCTCGTACGAGACGAGGGTGCCGGGCTTCAGCCCCTGCGCGATCGCCTTGGTGGCGGAGTCCATCCAGCCGAAGTCCGGGGTGCCCTCGGCGTCCACGAACAGCGGGACGACGACCACGACGGCCTCGGAGCGGGCGACGGCCGCGGCGGTGTCGGTGGTCGCGGACAGCAGCCCCGCGCCGACGGTCTCCTTGAGCAGCCGGTCCAGATCGTGCTCACCGGGGAACGGTTCGGTGCCCGCGTTGACCAGCTCGACGACCTTCTCGTTCACATCGGCGCCGATGACCTGGTGGCCCTTCGCCGCGAACTGTACGGCGAGCGGCAGCCCGATCTTGCCGAGCGCTACTACACAGATGTTCATCGGGGTATCCATCGGGGATTACTTCCTCTTCATACGGACCAGACGGGACCGCACACGCGGCCACCATCTGCTGGGGGTCGGGAACAGCGGACCGGTCACCACGACCATCCGGCCCTTGTTGTTCACCCGCGCCGCCACCCGGTAGGGCACGGCGCTGCGCCAGCGCCGGGCCAGCGGCATCGGCTTGTCCCGGGCGGGCACCGGGATCTCGTACACCGTCCCGGCGAGCTGCGCGTACAGCCGGACCGCGAGCGATGCCGTCCGGGCCTCGACGGGGATACGGGCGCGCAGCACCGTGCCCGCCCCGGCGGACCGCTCCCGGGTGAACTCGCCCACGGCTGCGGGCAGTTCCGCGCCCGCCGGGAGCCGGCGGCCACCGGCCTTGTCGGCGCCCTTGGGAAACGTGCCGCGCATCAGCCGGACCACCGCCGAGGTGTCCTCGCCGCTGAGCGCGGTCCGTACCTTCAGCGTCAGGGCGAGGTCGTCCCCGCTCTGCTCCCAGGCGGCGTCGAGCAGCTCCGTACCGGCGGCGAGCTGGGCGCCCACCGACTCGTCGAGCACCTCGAAGACCCGGTCCGGGATGTTCAGTATCGGCTCCCGGAAGCCGGGGTAGCGGGCGAAGGCCCGGCCGCCCGCCGACTGGTCGCCCTCCAGCAGGAACAGCAGCGATCCGCCGGCCTTCTCCTCGGCCTCGATGGCCCGCACCAGCTCGTCCACCGCGCCGCGCTGGGCCAGCGTGAGCCGGACCCGGCGCCGCACCGGGAGCGCGTCCCGCAGCGGGTCGGTGAGGTACTTGTCGGCCAGCTCGGCTATACCGGCGCACACCCGGTGCCGGGTGTGCCCGTCCAGCGACGGGAAGTCCGCCTGGACGAGCTTGGCCAGCTCCCAGGTGAAGTGGCGCTCGAAGAGCTTGTCCCGGTGGGGTCCGGCCTCGATCAGCTCGGCCGCGTGGTGCATGATCCGGGCGGTGCAGCGCAGCCGCGCCAGATGGTCGGCGCGGTAGGTGATGTTGCTGGAGTCGCCGCGCTTGACCGCGTAGTAGTACGTGTAGTCCGCGAGCACCGAGATCTTCCGGGCCCGGACGCACGCCTCGATGGTGAACGGCTGGTCGCTGCCGACCGGCATGTCCTCGGGGAAGCGCAGCTTGTGTCTCTCCACCAGCTCACGCCGGAACAGCTTGGTGTTCGCCAGCGTGAACGGCAGCGCGGAGTCGTACAGATCTATGTCCGGGGCGCTCTCCTTGAAGAGCGCCTGGTGGACGTAGCGGCCATTGGTGCCGACCATCTTGCCGACGACGACATCGGATTCATGCCGGTCGGCGTACTTCACCATCCGCTCCAGCGCCTCCTGGCCGAGGTAGTCGTCGGAGCCGATGAAGTAGACGTACCGGCCGGTGGCCGCCTCCAGCGCCCGGTTGCTGGGCGCGGCGGGGCCGCCGGAGTTCGTCTGGTGGATCACCTTCACGGTGTCCGGGTACTTCTGCGCGAAGCGGTCCAGCTCCGCCCCGCTGTCATCGGTGGAACCGTCGTCGACGGCCACGATCTCCAGCCTGTCCAGGCCGATGGACTGGCCGACCAGGGAGTTGAGGCACTCCGTCAGGTACGGCATGGTGTTGTACACCGCGACGACGACGGTGACATCAGGACTGGTCACAGAAGTGGACAAGGCACCCTCGCCCTAGTGGGCCGCTGCGCGCGCGGTGAGATCGACAGTGGTGCCGTCGGCCGCCGACTCAAGGACGGCTGCCGCCACCTCGACCGTACGAAGGCCCTGACGGAGTGTGCAGATGTCGTCGGACTTGCCGAGGACCGCGTCCCGGAACAGCTCGTGCTCGACCAGCAGCGGCTCGCGCTTCGGGATGGCGTAACGGATCATGTCGCCCTCGGCGACCCCGCGGAATGCCTGGAGCGCCTCCCACTCGGTGGCCTGGGCGGCGTTGGAGTAGAAGGTGAGGTCGGCGGTGAGGGTGTCGGCGATGAAGCAGCCCTTCTCGCCGGTGACCGAGGTGAACCGTTCCTTGAGCGGGCTCAGCCAGTTCACCAGGTGATTGACCATGGTGCCGTCGGAGAGCTGGCCGACCGCGGAGACCATGTCCTCGTGCGGGCGCCCCGACTTGGAGACCGTGCGCGCCGAGATCGAGGTGTAGTTCTGGCCGGTGACCCAGCCGGTGAGATCGATGTCATGGGTGGCGAGGTCCTTCACCACGCCGACATCGGCGATACGGTGCGGGAAGGGGCCCTGCCGACGGGTGACGACCTGGTACACATCGCCCAGCTCCCCCGCCTCCAGCCGCTGCCGCAGCGAGCGCAGCGCCGGGTTGCACCGCTCGATATGGCCGACTCCGGCCACCACCCCGCGCGACTCGAACGCCTCGACGAGCCTGCGGGCACCGTCCACGGTGTCCGCGACCGGCTTCTCGATCAGCGCGCCGACACCGGCCTCCGCCAGGGCGAGGCCGACCTCCTCGTGCAGCGCGGTGGGGCAGGCCACCACGGCGTAGTCGATACCGAGGGCGATCAGCTCGGCGGTCGTCGGCAGGACGGGCACGCCCTGCGCCCAGCCGTTCTTGTCCCCCATCGGGTCGACGACACCGACGAACCGGACACCGTCCAGCGAGGCGAGGACACGGGCGTGGTGGCGGCCCATCGAGCCGAGGCCGACCAGGCCGGCCCGCAGTCCCTTGGTTCCCGCGGTGGTCACAGACTCTCTCCCAGCTCGTTCACGGCGGCGGCGATGCGTTCGAGGTCGTCCGCGGTCAGCGACGGGTGGACGGGCAGCGAGACGACCTCGGCCGCCGCGCGCTCGGTCTCGGGGAGGTCCCAGTGACGGCCCGCCTTCTGGTCCGGCTCCCAGAACGGCCGCAGCCGGTGGATGGGGGTCGGGTAGTAGACGGCGTTGCCGACACCCGCCTCGGTGAGCTTCGCCATGAAGGCGTCGCGGTCACCGCTGACGCGGATCGTGTACTGGTGGTAGATGTGGCGCGCGCCATCGGCCACGGTCGGTGTGGTCACGTTCGGCGCGGTGATGTGCTCGCTGAGGTAGGCGGCGTTGGCGATGCGCTGCTCGGTCCAGCCGTGCAGCTTGGTGAGCTGGACCCGGCCGACGGCGGCGGCGACATCGGTGAGCCGCATATTGACGCCGATGATCTCGTTGGCGTAGCGCTGCTCCATGCCCTGGTTGCGCAGCAGCCGCAGGGTGCGCGCCAGCTCGGCGTCGGCCGTGGAGACCATGCCGCCTTCGAGGGAGTGCATGTTCTTGGTCGGGTAGAAGCTGAAGGTGCCGCCCGCGCCGAACGCGCCGACCGGGGTGCCGTTGAGCGCCGCCGCGTGCGCCTGGCAGGCGTCCTCGACGACGGCCAGCCGGTGCTTGTCGGCGATGGCCATGATCTTGTCCATGGCGGCCGGGTGTCCGTACAGATGTACGGGCATGATCGCGGCGGTGCGCGGGGTGATGGCGGCCTCGACGGCGGCCGGGTCCAGACCGTAGCTGCCGGCTTCTATATCGGCGAAGACGGCGTCCGCGCCGACGAGGCGGACCACGTTCGCGGTGGCGGCGAACGAGAAGGAAGGAACGATTACCTCGTCACCGGGACCGATACCCAGGGCGAGCAGCAGCAGATGGAGCGCCGAAGTGCCGGAGTTGACGGCCACACAGTGGCGTCCGTCCACCAGTTCGGAGAATCCCTCTTCGAACGCGGCCACTTCCGGCCCCTGTACGACCCGGCCGCTGCGCAGTACCCGGACTGCGGCCTCGATCTCTTCCTCACCGATGACTGGGCGGGCGGCGGGAATGGGCTGCTGATGGCTGCTCGTCATGGACGTCCTCCTTGAACACCGCAAGACTCGTTGTGGCAGGAGGTCTGGGGCGTACGGACGCCTCACGAGCCCGCGCACACCCCATTCGGCGCAAGCCAACGCCCTACCGAGGATCTGGGACCGGTCGTGTCCCGAGCCGGGCCGGTCACCCGCCGGATTGTCCGGAACGGGATTCTCACCCGGCAGCGACCGTCGTCACATTATCAGGGATTTCGAGGCCAATTCTGAGGCCGTCAACGCGGTCCTGCATCAATTCGGAGACAAAGACCGTGTCCCATCCCGGACGCTGTGGGATGGGACACGGTTCGTTCACTGAGGTGACATCAACTGGTCAGCTCTCGGTCGCCGCCGACACAGACGGGGAGGTCCGCTGCTCCGCCGCGACGCCCCATTCGGCACAAGCCAACGCCCTACCGAGGATCTGGGACCGGTCGTGTCCCGAGCCGGGCCGGTCACCCGCCGGATTGTCCGGAACGGGATTCTCACCCGGCAG
>NZ_JBSGUP010000352.1:0-8461 GCF_053607985.1 Streptomyces sp. NPDC055078 | reverse complement strand
GGACCCTCCTGGAGCGGGCGGTCGGCCGCCGCGATTCGCCGGGTGGCCAGGCCGCGGGACTCATGGGTCGGGGCGATTGTCAGTGGCGTAGTGCAGCATCGGAGATGTGAGATCCGCGCCGACGATTCTGCATCTGGACATGGATGCCTTCTTCGCCGCCGCCGAGCAGGCGGCGAAGCCGAGTCTGCGCGGAAAACCGGTGGTCGTGGGCGGTCTCGGGCCGCGCGGGGTCGTCGCGACCGCCTCGTACGAAGCGAGACGGTTCGGGGTCCATTCGGCGATGCCCATGGCGCAGGCCAGACGGCTCGCTCCGAATGCCGCGTATCTCGTCCCGCGCTTCTCGCTGTACCGCGCGGTGAGCGAGCAGGTCATGGAGTTGTTGAGCCGGCTGTCGCCGCTGGTGGAGCCGCTGAGCATGGACGAGGCGTTCGTCGATCTGGAGGCCGGCGGGGTGGCCGGCGACACAGCGTCGGCGCGCGCGGCGGGTGAGCGGCTGCGGGCGGACATCCTCAAGGTCACAGGGCTCACCGGATCGGTAGGGCTCGCCGGGTCCAAGATGCTCGCGAAGATCGCGTCGGAGGCGGCGAAGCCGAACGGCCTGGTGCTGATAGAGCCGGGCACGGAGCGTGAGCTGCTGGGGCCGATGTCCGTGCGGACGCTGCCCGGGGTGGGTCCGGCCACCGGGGAGCATCTGCGGCGGGCGGGGATGACGATCTGCGCGGAGCTGGCGGAGGCGGGGGAGGACGAGCTGGTACGGCTGCTGGGCAAGGCGCATGGGACCTCGCTGTACCGGATGGCGCTCGGGTACGACGACCGGCCCGTGGTGGCCGAGCGCGACACGAAATCGGTGTCCGTGGAGGACACCTTCGACGTGGATCTGCACGACCGGGTCAGGATCCGGGTCGAGGTGGAGCGGCTCGCCGACCGGTGTGTGCGGCGGCTGCGGGCGTCCGGGCACTCGGGGCGGACGATCGTGCTCAAGGTGCGGCGGTACGACTTCTCGACACTGACCCGCTCCGAGACGCTGCGGGGGCCGACCGACGACCCCGCTGTGGTGCGGGAGGCGGCGGGCCGGCTGCTGGAGTCCGTGGACACCACGGGCGGGGTTCGGCTGCTGGGCGTGGGGGTGAGCGGACTCGCCGACTACACACAGGAGGACCTCTTCGCCCAGGCCGCCGCCGGTCAGCAGGCAGTGTCCTCGTCGCCGGACGGGCCCCCCTTGGACGGGAGCCCCGCCGGTGCCTCCCCGTCCGAAGGGGGCTCGCCGGGGTCGCCTGGCCCGCCCGGGCGGCCCGGTGTCGGTCCGTCGTCCGGGGGAGAGCCCTCGCGGCAGGCCGGAGCCGCGCAGGGAGGTGAGATCGCGGGTGCCGTGGCGGAGGTGGGGGCCGGGCGGCCCGGGGACGCCCGGGGCGCTTCGCGTCCCGCGCGGGCCCCTGGTTCCGCGCCGTCGCCCGAATGGCCCATCGGGTCCGTACGAACCGTGCCGCTGGAGGGGCCCGGGGCGCCGGAGAGCGAGCGGGAGGCCGGGGCGGGTGGCGGCGCGCGGGAGCCGGCGGCCGAGGAGCGCCGCTGGTCGGCCGGGCAGGATGTGCGCCACGCGGTGTACGGGGCGGGATGGGTGCAGGGGAGCGGCGTCGGGCGGGTCACCGTGCGATTCGAGGAGCCCGGGTCGCCGCCGGGGCGCGTCCGCACCTTCCGCGTCGGCGACCCCGATCTGGAGCCCTCCGAACCACTGCCGCTGGTGACACCGCCGGAGCAGCCCGTACAGCCTCCGGAGAAGCCCGTCCGGACCGGGGAGGAGCCTCCTGTGGGGGAGAGGCCGCAGGTGCCGGGGTGAGGTCCTACGGGTGCGGTCGTCCCGCGGGGTGAGCGCACCGACCGCCGAGGGCAGGCCGACCGCCGAGGGCAGGCCGGGCGGCGAACGGGGGCGGGGGTGTGGTTGGGCCGTGCGGGCAGCGAGGCCGGCTGCGGTCCGGGTGTGCCGGTGGTCCGCCAGGCCCGCTGTGGCCGGGGCGAGCGGGCGGTCGTTCAGGGACCGGGAGGGATTCCCTGACCGGCACCCTTGCTGAGGGCTGAGGGCTGAGGGCTGAGGGCTGAGGCGCTGAGCCGGGATTGTGGTCGGGCCGTGTGAGGCGGTCCGGCTGGCCGTGGGCGGGGCTTGTGGGCCGTCGGGCAGGACCCTGAGCAGCTCTGTGACCGGCCACGCCTGCCCGGGGCTGTGCTGAGGCGTGGTCGGGGCGTGTAGGTACTCCGGTCGGCCGGGAGCCGGGGCGAGCGGGCGGGGCCCGGAGCGGCTCCGTGTCCGTCCCGCCGGGTGCCGCCGGGACGGACAGCGGGTTGGCCGCTGGGGGAACGGCCCTGCCCAGGGCCTCCGGGAAGCCGTGCTCGGCCGGGCCCGAGCCGGTGGTGTCATCCGCCGGCAGGGGAGCCGGTGGGCGCCCCGGTCGAGCCGGGGGCGGGTACACCACCCCGGACCCGGCCCAGCCGGGGGGCGGTACACACACCGGACCCGGCCGATGCCCGGTCACGCGTGGGAGGGCGGCCTCCGGAGCCGCCCCTGGCCGGGCCCGGGTCCCGAGGTCCCGACGCCCCGACGCCCCGACGCCCCGAGGATGCGCGTGATCCGGTGGTCACTCCTCCTGGCCCGCTACCCGGCCGAAGGAGCGGTCATCCGGCGCGCGGGTCGGGGTCTCCGGAGGTGCGGAGAGTTCGAGTCCGTAGTGGTGATAGAGCTGTAGTTCCTGCTCGGGGGAGAGATGACGGCCGACGCCGAAGTCGGGGGCGTCCTTGATCAGTGAGCGCTCGTAGGGCACCCGCAGGGTGCCGTCGGCGAAGGTGCTCGGCTCCAGGGGGACGAACGCGTCCCGGCCGAAGAGGCCGGTGCGGACTGCCGCCCATTCGGGTGTACCGGTGGCATCGTCCAGATACACCTCGTCCACCGTGCCGATCTTGGCTCCATTGCGGTCGAACGCCTTGCGGCCGATCAGGCTGCGCGGATCGATTTCGGTCTGCACGGTCCCTCCACATGGTCGCAACTGCTCCTTAAGCCATACGAAAGGGCACATTGAGGGTGTCGGCCACTTGAGCGATTGCCGAGAGAGCGCGCTGGTAGGCTGGCAGACGGCTGCTGACCCCGTGCGGGAGAGTCCACCGGAAGGACGACGGTGGCGCCGAAGGAGCAAATCCTCCCCGGAATCTCTCAGGCACCTGTACCGCACGGACGAGGTCACTCTGGAAAGCAGAGCGGGCGTCGGACGGCATCCGCTCTCACCGACGGTGAAAGCCGGGACGTCGCAGGCCGGCGGCCCGGTGAAGCTCTCAGGTTGAGATGACAGAGGGGGAGGCCGTCCAGGGCATCCGCCGTGGTGCCCCTCGCAGGTCGTGTCAGACCAGGAGGCCTCCCACATGACCGCCAACCGCATTCCGCTCTCACAGTTGGAGCGAGGCACCCCCTTCGAACAGCGCCACATCGGCCCCGACGCCGGGGCCCAGGCCAAGATGCTGGCGCAGGTGGGATACGGCTCGCTGGACGAGCTGACCGCCGCCGCGGTTCCCGATGTCATCAAGAGCACCGAGGCCCTGCGCCTCCCCGGCGCGCGCACCGAGGCCGAGGTCCTCGCCGAGCTGCGTACCCTCGCCGACCGGAACAAGGTCCTGGCGCCGATGATCGGCCTCGGCTACTACGGCACCTTCACCCCGCCGGTCATCCTCCGCAATGTCATGGAGAACCCCTCCTGGTACACCGCGTACACGCCGTACCAGCCGGAGATCTCGCAGGGCCGGCTGGAGGCCCTGCTGAACTTCCAGACGATGGTGGCCGATCTGACCGGGCTGCCCACCTCCGGCGCCTCCCTGCTCGACGAGGGCACCGCGGCGGCCGAGGCCATGTCGCTGGCCCGCCGGGTCGGCAAGGTCAAGGACGGCGTCTTCCTGGTCGACGCCGATGTGTTCCCGCAGACACTCGCGGTGATCCGCACCCGCGCCGAACCGGCCGGCGTCGAGGTCGTCACCGCCGATCTGAGCGACGGCATCCCCGCCGGGGTCGCCGAGCGCGGGGTCTTCGGCGTCCTGGTGCAGTACCCGGGCGCGTCCGGCGCGGTGCGCGACCTCAAGCCGGTCATCGAGCAGGCGCACGGGCTCGGCGCTATCGTCACCGTGGCCGCCGATCTGCTGGCGCTGACCCTGCTCACCTCGCCCGGGGCGCTCGGCGCCGACATCGCCGTGGGCACCACTCAGCGCTTCGGCGTCCCGATGGGCTTCGGCGGCCCGCACGCCGGCTATATGGCCGTACGCGAGACCTTCGCGCGCAATCTGCCCGGGCGGCTCGTGGGTGTGTCGGTGGACGCGGACGGCGACCGGGCCTACCGGCTCGCGCTCCAGACCCGTGAGCAGCACATCCGCCGGGAGAAGGCGACCAGCAACATCTGCACCGCGCAGGTGCTGCTCGCCGTGATGGCCGGGATGTACGCCGTCTACCACGGCCCGGACGGCCTGCGTTCGATCGCCCGGCGCACCCACCGCTACGCCACCCTGCTCGCCGATGGCCTGAAGGCGGGCGGTGCGGAGGTCGTGCACGGCGCGTACTTCGACACCCTCACCGTGCGGGCCCCGGGCCGGGCCGCCCAGGTCGTCGCGGCCGCCCGCGAGGACGGTGTCAACCTCTGGCTCGTGGACGACTCCCATGTCTCCTTCGCCTGTGACGAGACCACCACGCGCTCCCAGCTGAGCGCCGTCTGGGCGGCCTTCGGTGTCGACGCCGACATCGATGCCCTGGACGCTGTGGCCGCCGCCGACGCACTGCCGGACACACTGCTGCGGACCGACGACTACCTGACCCACCCGGTCTTCCACCAGCACCGTTCCGAGACCGCGATGCTGCGTTATCTGCGCCGTCTGGCCGACCGTGACTACGCGCTCGACCGGGGCATGATCCCGCTCGGCTCCTGCACCATGAAGCTGAACGCGACGACCGAGATGGAGCCGGTCACCTGGCCCGAGTTCGGACAGATCCACCCCTTCGCCCCGGTCGCGCAGGCCGCCGGGTATCTCACCCTCATCCGTGAGCTGGAGGAGCGCCTCGCCGAGGTCACCGGCTACGACAAGGTTTCCATCCAGCCGAACGCCGGGTCCCAGGGCGAACTGGCCGGGCTCCTCGCCGTACGCGCGTACCACCGGGCGGCCGGCGACGAGCAGCGCACCGTCTGTCTCATCCCGTCGTCCGCGCACGGCACCAACGCCGCCAGCGCGGTCATGGCGGGCATGAGGGTCGTCGTGGTCAGGACCGCCGACGACGGTGAGATCGACGTGGAGGATCTGCGCGCCAAGATCGAGCAGTACCGCGACGAGCTGTCCGTGCTGATGATCACCTACCCGTCCACGCACGGGGTGTTCGAGGAGCACGTCGCCGATATCTGTGCGCGGGTCCATGAGGCCGGCGGTCAGGTGTACGTCGACGGCGCCAACCTCAACGCGCTGGTGGGGCTCGCCAAGCCGGGCGAGTTCGGCGGCGATGTCTCCCACCTGAATCTGCACAAGACCTTCTGCATCCCGCACGGCGGCGGCGGCCCCGGCGTCGGCCCCGTCGGAGTGCGGGCGCATCTCGCCCCGTATCTGCCCAACCATCCGCTCCAGCCGACGGCCGGCCCGGAGACCGGGGTGGGTCCGGTCTCGGCCGCGCCCTGGGGTTCGGCGGGCATCCTGCCCATTTCCTGGGCGTATGTCCGGCTGATGGGCGGCGAGGGCCTCAAGCGCGCCACCCAGGTCGCCGTTCTCGCTGCCAACTACATCGCCAAGCGGCTGGAGCCGCACTACCCCGTGCCGTACACGGGACCGGCCGGTCTGGTCGCCCATGAGTGCATCGTCGATCTGCGTCCGCTGTCGAAGGCGACCGGGGTAAGCGTCGACGACATCGCCAAGCGGCTGATCGACTACGGTTTCCACGCGCCGACGATGTCCTTCCCGGTCGCCGGGACGCTGATGATCGAGCCCACCGAGAGCGAGGATCTGGGCGAGATCGACCGCTTCTGCGATGCGATGATCGCCATCCGCGCGGAGATCGAGCGGGTCGGCTCGGGCGAGTGGCCCGCCGAGGACAATCCGCTGCGGAACGCGCCGCATACGGCCGCCGCGCTGGGCGGGGAGTGGGAGCACCCCTACACCCGCGACGAGGCGGTCTTCCCGGCCGGGGTGAGCGCCGCCGACAAGTACTGGCCGCCGGTCCGCCGGATCGACGGAGCCTTCGGTGACCGCAATCTGGTCTGCTCCTGCCCGCCGCTGGAGGAGTACGACAGCTGACGGGCGGCACCTGTGCGCCGGGGCCGGTACGGAGAAGGTCTCCGGTCGGCCCCTGGTCGGTTCCCGGCCGGGCGGTGGCCGGGCGGCCGGTGGGTGGTCGTGCCCAGCGGCCGGTGGTCGGCCCGGCGGCCCTGGTCGGCTCCCGGCCGGACCTCCCGCGGCCGGCCTCCGGGCGGCCTTCGTCGTACGGAACGCGGCTGACGGGACACGGTCCGTCGCGCCTCGTCGTCGTACGCTCCGGGCAGCGGTGGCGCCATCGGCATCGGCGGACTCCCCGTCCTCGTACGCCGGGTCACGCCGGGTCACGCCGTGGAACGGGCCGGCCTTCGCGTTCGGCTCGCGAGCCCGCGCAGCAGGCGGACGTACGGGCTCCAGCGCGCCGGGCGCGCGACCCTGCCCGTGCAGGCCAGTTCGGCGCGGTCGAGGCTGTCCTCCAGGCAGGCGTCGTGGAGTGGCCGCCACAGGAGCGGCCAGGTGAGGTGAGCCGGGCCGTGGGTGTCCATGGCCAGGGTGTGGCGCAGCAGTGTGCGGTCCTCGTCGAGGGGCAGGACGACGTATTCGTGGAATCCGTCGAAGCCGCGCGGCCCGGTGAAGGCGAAGCGCACCCAGACGGAGGGGACATGGGCGGCGACGGTGTAGCGGATCGGGCCGTGTCCGCCGACCGCACCGGCGGTCAGGGGGCGGTCGAAGGCCATCCGGGGCCACCGCGGATGCGGCCACAGCCTGTCGGCGTCGCTCGACAGCGCGTCGATCATGGCTCCCACGTCGCTCTTGTTCGCGGTCAGCAGTCGCTCGTGCACGTTGTAGACGCCCATCCGCCCTCCCGAGCTGATCTAGAGATGACTCTCTAATATGGAGAGAGTACCCTCTCGCCCATGGCACGACCAGCCCGTTTCGATCTGAGCCAGTTCCTCGACGCCGCTGTGCGGCAGGCGGCGTTGTCGGGCCCGGCGGGGGTGACCATGTCGGCGGTCGCCAAGGCGGTGGGGGCCCCGAGCGGTTCGGTGTACCACCGCTTCTCCGGACGGCCCGCGCTGCTCGCCGAGGTCTGGCTGCGTACGGTCGAGAACTTTCAGGAGGGCTATCTCAAGGCCCTCGGGGCGGACACCGACCCGAGGCTGGCGGGACGGGCGGCGGCCCGTCATGTGGTGGCCTGGAGCCGTGCCCATCCCGGGGAGGCCGCGCTCCTCCTCTACGGTGCCGAGGACTTCGGCCGCGCCGACTGGTCGGAGGAGCATCGCCGCCGTGCGGACCGGGGCAACCGGCGGGTGCGCGCCGCGCTCTCGTCCCTCGCCGCGGCCCTGGGTGCGGCGGGACCCCGGGCCGTCGAGGGGGTGACCCTCGCCCTGGTCGACCTGCCGCTCGCTCTGGTCCGCCGCCATCTGCGGGCCGGTACACATCTCCCCGGCCACGCCGAGGATCTCACCGAGGAGTGCGCCGCCGCACTGCTCGGTTCCCTCACCACCTTGCCGGCTCCGCCGCCGACCGCTCCGGCCGGTCGTGGCGAAACCGCCGCACAGCCGTAGTCACCCGGGGCCTGATACGCCCCCATCGCCCCAGCCGGTCACTGCCTGAGCCCCGGTCACTGCCCGAGCCCCGGTCGCCGCCCGAGCCGGTCACCGGCAGAGCACCAGCGGCGGCGGCTGCGCCGAGTGCGAGTGCGGGTGTGTCGTACACGTTTCAGGTCGTGGCGTCCGAGTCGTCAAGTCCTCAGATCATCAGGTTCGTCGGATCCTCAGGTCGTCGTGTCGTCCATGCGGTGTCGTCAATGCGATGTCGTCCGCCCGGAGGCGTGCCGGACAGACGCGGCTTCGCCGGTACGCCTCAGGCGGCCGACATGGTCTGGCGGTGCGGTGCGATGATCTGGCCGTCCGGCAGCAGTTCACCGGTGTCCTCGAAGACGACGACGCCATTGCACAGAAGGCTCCAGCCCTGCTCCGGGTGGTGCGCGACCAGGCGGGCCGCGTCCCGGTCGGCTGAGGCGGATGTCGGACAGGAAGGCTGATGCTGGCACATGGGCGGGTTCTTTCGCTGCGGTGTGGTGAGTGTCCTGCGGCTCGATGAACTGGTCATGGCCGCCCCCCGTATCTCTCGGTCCGGTCCCAGTGTTGCCCGACGGGCGTGAATCCGCAGGGATTTCGCGGCACCTCGTCTCACGGGTTAAGGA
>NZ_JBSGUP010000351.1:0-8463 GCF_053607985.1 Streptomyces sp. NPDC055078 | reverse complement strand
AACTACAACCGGGTGCCGGGGCGGACGCCGCTGGACTGGACGATGCCCCTGGGGGCGGACAGGGGGAACGGGATCTGGGTGCACGTGGATCACGGCGCGGCGACCCAGGGGTGCGTCACGCTCCCCAAGCCCGTGCTCCGCGACCTGATGCGGCGCCTCGACCCCGCGAGCGCCCCGGTCATCGTCATGGGCCCGGCCGCCGCGCTCGCACCGTAGTCCCTGGAGCCTGAGCCCGTGGAGCCTGAGCCCGTGGAGCCTGAGCCCGTGGGACCTGAGCCCGTGGGACCTGAGCCCGTGGAGCCTGCCGGCCTCGCCCCGGCCCTGCCCGGACCCCCGCGGCTCAGCTCTGGGGCTGCTCCTCCAGGCGGGGGAAGAGGACCGCGCCCTTGGTGACGGTGGAGCCCGGGGGCAGCGTGCCCCAGCTGCCCGCGTCCTGGACGCGCTGGGCGGCGAGGGGGCCGAGTGCGGGCTCCGCGCCGAGGGAGAGCCAGAGGGCCTGGGAGGTCTCGGGCATCACGGGGTTCAGGAGGACGGCCAGGGCGCGCAGGGACTCGGCGGCGGTGTAGAGGATCGTCGCGAGGCGCGCACGCCCCTCCGGCGATTCGTCCTTCGCGACCTTCCACGGCTCCTGCTCGGTGAGATAGCCGTTGACCTGCTTGACGAAGTCGAAGATCGCCAGAATCCCGCCCTGGAAGTCCAGCTCCTCGCCGATCTTCCGGTCCGCCTCCGCGACCGTCTTCGCCAGGCCCTCCCGGACCGCCCGCTCGGCGTCCCCGGCCGCCGTCGCCTCCGGCAGCGCGCCGCCGTAGTACTTGCCGATCATGGCGGCGACCCGGGACGCGAGGTTGCCGTAGTCGTTGGCCAGCTCGCTGGTGTAGCGCGCGGTGAAGTCCTCCCACGAGAACGACCCGTCCTGGCCGAACGCGATCGCCCGCAGGAAGTACCAGCGGTAGGCGTCGACGCCGAAGTGCGAGGTCAGATCCTGCGGCTTGATCCCGGTGAGGTTCGACTTCGACATCTTCTCGCCGCCGACCATCAGCCAGCCGTTCGCCACGACCCGCCCCGGCACCGGCAGTCCGTTCGCCATCAGCATCGCGGGCCAGATGATCGCGTGGAAGCGCAGAATGTCCTTGCCGACGAGATGGACGTCCGCCGGGAAGGTCTCCGCGAACTTCGCGGGGTTCTCGTTGTAGCCGACGGCCGTCGCGTAGTTCAGGAGCGCGTCGATCCACACGTAGATGACGTGCTTCTCGTCCCACGGCACCTTGACGCCCCAGTCGAACGTGGAGCGGGAGATGGACAGGTCCTGAAGTCCCTGCTTGACGAAGTTCACGACCTCGTTGCGCGCGGACTCCGGCTGGATGAAACCGGGGTTGGCCTCGTAGAACTCCAGGAGTTTCGGGCCGTACTCGGCGAGCTTGAAGAAGTAGTTCTCCTCCTTCAGCAGCTCCACCGGCTTCCGGTGGATCGGGCACAGCTTCTGCCCGGCGTACTCGCCCTCGCCGTCGATCAGCTCGCCGGGGAGCTTGTACTCCTCGCAGCCCACGCAGTACGGGCCCTCATAGCCGCCCTGGTAGATCTCGCCCTTGTCGTACAGGTCCTGGACGAACTCCTGCACCCGGTCGGTGTGCCGCTTCTCCGTGGTCCGGATGAAATCGTCGTTCGCGATGTTCAGATGCTCCCAGAGAGGCTTCCACGCCTCTTCCACGAGTTTGTCGCACCATTCCTGGGGCGAGACCCCGTTCGCCTCGGCGGTGCGCATGATCTTCTGACCGTGCTCGTCCGTGCCGGTGAGGTACCACACCTTCTCGCCGCGCTGGCGGTGCCAGCGGGTGAGCACGTCACCTGCGACGGTCGTATAGGCGTGGCCCAGGTGAGGAGCGTCGTTGACGTAGTAAATGGGGGTCGAGACGTAATACGCCGCCGCCCCCTGCTTCTCGGACTTCTCGGATCCAGTGGCCGCCATGCCGAAATCCTATCGGCCCCGGGAAGTTCCCTTCACCGGGATAAGCCCTGACTCCGGGGGCCGCGAGGGGTCAGGTGGGGTCACCTGAAGCCGCCGCGGCCCCGTGGAGACATCCGCGAAACATCCCCTCGCGTAGAAAGGCGCATCCTGGGAGGAGAGGCGGACGCGTACGGTGCGAGGGGACGACGACATGCGAGTACTCGTGGCCGAGGACGAGGAGGTCCTCGCCGAACTGGTCGCCACCGGGCTGCGGCGGGCCGGATTCGCCGTCGACACCGTCTACAGCGGGGACGCGGCGCTCGCCTACCTCGGACTCCACGACTACGACGTCGTCGTCCTCGACCGCGATCTGCCCCGTGTCCACGGCGACGAGGTGGCCCGTGAGCTGGTCGCCTCCGCGTCCCGCACCCGGATTCTGATGCTGACCGCGTCCGCGTCCATGGAGGACCGGGTGGAGGGCCTCGATCTGGGGGCGGACGACTATCTGGGCAAGCCGTTCGAGTTCCCCGAACTGGTCTCCCGGGTCCGGGCGCTGCGGCGGCGCAGTGCCCGTCCCGTACCGCCGCTGCTCGAACGCCACGGGCTGCGGCTCGACACCGTACGGCGCATGGCCGACCGGGACGGGCGGGAGCTGGATCTGTCGCCGAAGGAGTTCTCCGTACTCCAGATCCTGCTGGAGGCGGACGGCGCGACCGTCTCGGCGGAGGAGCTGCTGGAGCGGGCCTGGGACGCGCACGCCGACCCCTTCACCGGCGCGGTCCGGGTCTGTCTGAGCAAGCTGCGGGCCAAGCTGGGGGAGCCACCGCTCATCCGTACGGTCCAGGGCGTCGGGTACGCGCTGTGAGCCGCCGCGCCCGCATGGGCCGCGAACGCCTGGGCCGCGCGCTTCGGGTCGGTACCGGCGGTGGGGTCGGTACCGGCGGGGTCCGTACCGGCCGTGGGGTCCGTACCGGCGGCGGGGTCCGTACCGGCCGCGCGCTGCACGTCGGGGCCGGGCGGCTGGGGCCCGGCTCGACGATCCGGACCCGGATCGCGCTCGTCTACGGCGCGGTCTTCCTCGTCCTGGGCGGGGTGCTGCTCAGTGTCGTCAATCTGCTCTCCCGGGCGGGTACGGAGGACGAGGCCGCCGCGATCGCCCGGCGGACGGTCAAGGTGCCGCCGGCCCTGGTGGCCTCCCGTGGCGGGGACGCGGATCCGGTCCTGCCGGCCGGGGCACCCCTGAACCAGGTCAGCGCCTACACCATCACCGACAACGTCAGCGACGCCGCGTCCGAGCAGATGCTCTTCTGGTCCCTCGCCGCCCTGCTGGTCACCGCCCTCTGCGCGGTCGCCGTGGGGTGGTGGACCGCCGGGCGGGTGCTGCGGCCGGTGCACGCCATGACGGCGAAGGCCCGGAAGCTCTCCGAGCGGACCCTCCACGAACGGATCGGGGCCAGCGGCCCCGACGACGAGCTGAAGGAGTTGGGGGACACGCTGGACGCGCTGCTGGTCAGACTGGAGAAGGCGTTCGACAGCCAGCGCCGGTTCATCGCCAACGCCTCGCACGAGCTGCGCACCCCGCTGGCCACCCAGCGCACGGCGATCCAGGTCGGCCTGTCGTCCCCGGTGCCGACCCCGGAGGAGCTGGC
The DNA here is from genome assembly GCF_053607985.1 of Streptomyces sp. NPDC055078. Classification (NCBI taxonomy): domain Bacteria; kingdom Bacillati; phylum Actinomycetota; class Actinomycetes; order Kitasatosporales; family Streptomycetaceae; genus Streptomyces; species Streptomyces sp. NPDC055078. The sequence continues at coordinate 4,869 of NZ_JBSGUP010000351.1, read as the reverse complement.
GGCCACCCAGCGGGTACTGCTCGACAGCAACCGCCGCAGCGAACGGCTCATCGAGGGTCTGCTGCTGCTGGCCCGCAGTGAACGCGGGCTCGCCGAGCGCGACGACATCGACCTCGGCGAGGTCGCGGCGGAGGAGGCGCTGCGGCACGACGTGGCGGCGGACACGGCCCGGGGCGGTGTCGTACGGGGCAACCGGCTGCTGCTCGCCCAGCTCGTGCGCAACCTGGTGGCGAACGCGGTGACCCACAACGTGCCCGGCGGTACGGTCGCCGTCAGTGTCGACGGGGGCGCGCTGACCGTGGAGAACACCGGCCCCACCATCGCGGAAGAGGACATTCCGTCGCTGTTCGAGCCCTTCCGGCGGGGGGAGGGGCGGGATCGTATGGGCCAGGGCGCGGGCCTCGGCCTGTCCATCGTCCGTTCGATCGCGGACGCCCACGGCGGTGAGGTGACGGCCCGGCCCGGCCCGCGCGGCGGGCTGATCGTCACCGTCTCCCTGCCGGTCACCGCCCGCACCGGCTGAGCGCCGCAACCGGCTGAGCGCCCCCGCCTGCCCCGGCCCGAGCTGCCCGTGCCCTTCATGGCTTCCCGCTCCCTTAAGCCTCCCGCTCGCTTAAGGGCTGACCGTTCTCTTAAGGGCTGCTCGTTCTCTTCAGAGCGTCCAGGTCTCCTCAGGGCTTCCAGCTCTGGAGGATTCCGTCGAACAGCTCCGCGTCCGTGAGGTCACCGGGGGTGGGTCCGGCGTGGAAGAACGCCGTGTTTCCGGCGGAGAGCCTACGGAGGTAGTCGAACGCCTTCGCATCGTGCTCACCGAACGCCACGAACTGCCAGAACACCGGCTTCTTCCCGGCCCCGGCCAGCGCGGCCGTCGCGGCGGTCTTGGACTCGGGCGCCCCATCGGTCTGGAAGATCACCAGCGCCGGGGTCCGCCTGGGGGCCTTCGCGTGCAGCGCGAGGACCTCCTCGACGGCGAGGTGGTAGTTCGTCCGCCCCATCCGGCCGAACGACGCGTGCAGCTCGTCGATCTTTCCCTCGTACGCGGCGGGGGTCAGCTCCCCCGTCCCGTCGACCTCCGTCGAGAAGAACACCACGGAGAGCACGGGGTCACCCTCCCCCTGGTGGAGCTGCGCGGCCAGGGCGAGCGCCTGCTCCCCGAGGCGCTGCGCGCTCCCGTCCTTGTAGTACGGCCGCATCGACCCCGACCGGTCGAGCACGAGATACACCCGCGCACCGGTCCCGTCGAGCCCGGCCCGCAGCAGCGCCGCCCGAGCGGCCTCCTGGTGGGGGGTCACCTCCGGCGCGGTGGGTGCGGTCTCGGTGTCGGTGTCGGTGTCGGTGACGGACTCGGTGACGGTGCCGGTGTCGGCAGCGGTGTCGGCAGCGGTGTCGGCCGCGAGCGGTTCCGCTTCAGGGGCCGTGGCGGGGGCCTCGTCCGGGGCGGCCTCGGGTACGGCCGGTGCGGTGGCGGGTGCGGTGACCGGCTCGGCTTCCGCTGTCGCGGGCTCAGCGTCCGTCGTCGCGGGCTCGGCCTCGGCAGGCGCGCGCTCGGCCTCGGGCTCCGGGGCAGGTGCCGTTGCCGGGGCGGTCCCGGCGGCGACGGCTTCCGGCTCCACGGCCGGGGCTTCGGCCTCTTCGACGGCGGCCTCGGTCGACTCGGTCCCGGCGGAGACGGACGTCTCATCGGCGGGGGCAGCGGCCTCGGGCCCGGCGTCAGCGTCCGGCCCGGTGACGGTGGTCGTGTCCTCCGGGACCGGTTCCGTACGCGCCTGGGGCGGTACCGAGGTCGTACGGGTACGAGGCTGCGGGTTGTCGAACGCCGCCGACACCAGGTCCGCCGCCCGGTCGACCGGGGCCGGGGTGGGAGCCGGGGCAGCCGGGGCCGGGGCGGCCGGGGCGGGAGCCGCCGTCACCGTAGAAGTCGAGCCCGAGCCCGAGCCCGAGCCCGAGCCCGAGCCGGAGCCCGCCCTTGAGTCCAAGTCCGGGCCGGAGTCCGGGCCGGAGTCCGCTCCCGTAACAGGGGAGGAATCGGTGGAAGGGGAAAGGGAAGGGGAAGGCGACGGCGAGGGCACCGTCGGCGTGGCTGATTCCGAGCGTTCGGTCTGGGGCGGGACGGAGGTAGCCGCCGACTCGTTGGACTCCGAACGGTCGCGACCGAACACCTTGCGCAGCAAGCTCCGAATGCCCATGTGCGAGACCTTTCGCATGAGTTGGGTGCCGTATTGTCCGCACTTGAACCAAGTTGTCCTGGGGGGTCCTGGCCAGGGCGGACACGTAAGGTTAGCGGTCACCCGCCGTAATGCCCCGCAGGGGACGCCCACTCGCCGCCTGTCCGAGACCTGCGCGCGATGTACTCGCGACGTCCGCGCGGCGTCTCCCCGACGTACCGGAAATGTCCCCCACGCCGCGCCCCGGCGACGTATCCGGAATGTCCCCCAGTCGTTCGGTGGCAGCGCGGTAGCTCTCCAGCGGCAGCGCGGGTGGGGGCCGTCGACCGGCCATCGGCACAGCGGTGACCGCCCTGCCCCCGGTGTCCGTCACCGGGCTGGAAGCCGGGCGTGGAAGCCGGGCGTGGAAGACCATGTTCCGGGATTCATCCGTCGTTCACTCGCCGTCCGCCGGTCTGCACAGGACCCCCCATAGCGTCTCGCCCGGAGACATTCCGACAGACTGTCGGCGCGGTGAGCGCCGAAGGAGGATCACGTGCGCAAGCTGCTGCCGCTCATGACCGCCCGTCCGCACGCGGGCGGGCGTTCCGCCCTCACCTGCCGCTATCGCTGTGGCGACGCCTGCTTCCAGGAGGTGCCGAACACCAGCGACAACGCGTACGTGGGCGATGTGATCGCGAGCGCCCTCTCGCGGCGGTCGATGATACGTACCGCCGCCGTGGTGACCGTCGCCGCTGCCGCAGGGACCGCGGCCGTCGCCGGGCCGAACGGCGGTCAGGCCGTCGCCGCCCCTGCCATTCCGCCCGGCGGCGGCAAGGGCCCCGGCCACGGCAGCGGCTCGGCCGACGGCGCGCGCGGGCTCCGGTTCGCGCCGGTCGCCCCCAACAAGGACGACAAGGTCACCGTCCCCGCCGGCCACTCCCAGAACGTGGTGATCCGCTGGGGTGACCCCATACTGCGCGGGGCGCCGTCCTTTGACCCGGAGAAACAGTCGGCGAAGGCGCAGGCGGGCCAGTTCGGCTACAACAACGACTTCCTGTCCCTGCTCCCGCTGGCCGAGCGCGACCGTCAGGTGATGGTCGCCAACCACGAGTACACCGACGAGATCCTGATGTTCCGGGGGTACGACCCGGCCAACCCGACCCGTGAGCAGGTGGAGATCGCCTGGGCGGCGCACGGCCTCTCGGTCGTCGTCGTCCAGGGGGAGCGCGGGTCGGGCCGCCTCACGCCGGTCACCCGCCACCACCTCAACCGCCGGCTCACCGCGACCAGCGAGTTCCGCGTCACCGGACCGGCCGCCGGGAGCCCGCTGCTGCGGACCTCCGCCGACGGCACCGGCACCAGGGTGCTGGGCACGCTCAACAACTGCGCGGGCGGCACCACCCCCTGGGGCACCACCCTGCACGGCGAGGAGAACTTCAACCAGTACTTCGCCAACGGCTCCAGCGCCACCGACAAGCGCTACGGCATCGGCACCGGGGCCAGCGAGCGCAAGTGGGAGCGGTTCGACAAGCGCTTCGACGCCAAGCAGGAGCCGAACGAGTCGCACCGCTTCGGCTGGGTCGTCGAACTGGACCCGTACGACCCCGACTTCATCCCCGCCAAGCGGACCGCGCTCGGCCGGTTCAAGCACGAGGCGGCGGAGCCGAGGCTGACGGACGACGGCCGTCCCGTCGTCTATATGGGCGACGACGAGCGGTTCGACTACTTCTACAAGTTCGTCTCGTCGAAGCGGATGAAGGCGGGCCGGTCCCGCGCGGCGCGCGAGCACAACCGCACCCTCCTGGACGAGGGCACGCTGTACGTCGCGAAGCTGACCAGCGACAGCCCGGACGAGATCGACGGCAGTGGCAAGCTCCCGAACGACGGCGAGTTCGACGGCTCGGGCGTCTGGATTCCGCTGGCCACCGGCGACACCTCGCACGTCCCGGGGATGAGCGCCGACGACGTGTACGTCTTCACCCGCCTCGCCGGTGACAGGGTCGGGGCCACCAAGATGGACCGCCCCGAGGACGTCGAGCCGTCGCCGCGCACCGGACGGGTGTATCTGGCACTCACCAACAACACCGACCGGGGCAAGCCGGGGAAGCCGGGCGCGGACGAGGCCAACCCGCGCAACGAGAACAAGCACGGGCAGATCCTGGAGCTGGCGGAGAACGGGGACGACCCGGCGGGCGACGGCTTCGCCTGGCGGCTGTTCCTGGTCGCGGGCGACCCGGAGGACCCCGCCACCTACTTCGCGGGCTTCCCGAAGGAGAAGGTCAGCCCGATCTCCTGCCCGGACAATGTGGCGTTCGACCCGCACGGCAATCTGTGGATCTCCACCGACGGGAACAGGCTCGGTTCGCACGACGGCCTCTTCGGCGTCGCCACCCACGGGGAGCGGCGCGGTGAACTGAAGCAGTTCCTGACCGTGCCGATCGGCGCCGAGACCTGCGGCCCGGTCATCCAGGACCGCCGCGTCCTGGTCGCGGTCCAGCACCCGGGCGAGATCGATGGCGCGTCCGTCGAGAAGCCCGCGAGCGCGTGGCCTGACGGGCCGGGCCGGATGGTCCGCCCGGCGGTGGTGGCGGTGTGGCGCAAGGACGGCCGCGACATCGGAGTCTGACCGGTCTGACCGCCCCCGCCCCCGCCACCGCCGCCTGCCGTCCCGGCGGGTGCCGTGGGCCCCGGGAACCGCCCCGACCGGGGTGGGCCCGGGGCC
>NZ_JBSGUP010000350.1:0-8514 GCF_053607985.1 Streptomyces sp. NPDC055078 | reverse complement strand
GTCCGGGGGCCGTCGTGGATGCGCAGTGCCGTCCGCTCCGCGCCCGTCTCGTCGACGGTCACGGCGTACCGCCGGCCGAGCCGCACGGGCGCGGGGAACCTCGCCCGCAGCCGGGAGAGCCGGCGGCCCGGCCGCGGCGGGCCCGAAGCCAGCGCGAGCAGGACGGCGAGCACTCCGTGTGCCACGGGTTCGCCGAAGGGCGTCCGGCGCGCGTACGCCGGGTCGATGTGCAGCGGGCTGACATCGCCGGTGGCGCGGGCGAACGACTCCACCGTCCCGCGCGTCACCAGCAGGCCGTACGAGGCCGGTCCGGCCGGCTCCGCCGGGTCCATCCGGTGCTCCGGTTCCACCCGGTCCACCGGCTCGATCGGGTCCCCAGGCCGCACCCGCTCCACCCTGACCACCGGCCCGCTCGGGCCCTCCGGCCGCACCGGGTCCACCGGGTCCATCGGGTCCATCGGCCGCACCGGGTGCATCGGCTCCATCGGTTCCATGGACGGGGTCTCTCCTCTCAGTGCTCGACGTCACCGACGGTGGCCCGCGTCCGGCCTGCTCGGATCCGCTGGGTGAGCCCGGTCAGGACGGTGCCGGGGCCGATCTCCCGCAGCCGGGGGTCCGTCCGGTCCAGCAGGTGTCCGACCGTCTCGCTCCAGCGGACGGGCTGGGTGAGCTGACGGCAGAGGGTGTCGGCGAAGGCGTCGTCGCGGTACGGCTCCGCCGTGACATTGGCGATCACCGGAATCCTCAGCCGGGCGGGCCGGTAACGGCCCAGGAACCGGCGGAACTTCTGTCCTGCCGTGCTCATATAGCGGGAGTGGAAGGCTCCGCTCACCTGGAGCCGGACGACCGCGGTGGCCCGTTCGGAGAACACGGGGGTGAGGTGCTCGATGTCCCCGACCGGGCCGGAGACCACGATCTGGTCCGGGGCGTTGAGGTTGGCGATGTCGACGGTGTCCGCTCCCCGCTCCCGGAGCAGGTCGCGCACCGCGGCCTCGTCGAGACCGAGGACGGCGGCCATGGCCCCGTCGCCCGCCTCCGCCATCAACTCGGCGCGTTTCGCCACCAGTTCGAGGCCGGTCCGGAAGTCGAAGCCGCCCGCCGCGAAGAGCGCGACGTACTCGCCGAGGCTGTGTCCGGCGACGACGTCGGGAATCACCCCGGTGGTCCGTACCTCCTCCACGTACGACAGGGCGCCCACCACATACATGGCGCACTGGGTGTACCGGGTGTCGCCCAGCCGCTCCGGCGGGCCTTCGAGGCACAGTTCGGCCACCGAGTACCCGAGGACGGAGTCGGCCTGCCGCACCAGATGCGGATAGCGGTCGAACAGGGGCCCGCCCATGCCCACCCGGTGCGAACCCTGACCGGGGAAGAGATGGATCTCGGTCATGGCTCGCTCCGTCCGGGGACGGTCGGTACGGGTCGGGGGGTGGCGCCGGGCGGGCGGGCCATGGCGTGCAGCCGCTCGGACAGTTGCCGCGCCCCGCCGCGCATGAGCAGATGCGCGATGTCGTCGACATGCCGGTTGCGCCAGTTCTCCCGGGGCGTTCCCCGCAGATGGCCGTTGAGCGCTCCGATCGCGGGTCCGGTGTTGATCTGGTAGTCGACCTGGTGGTCCGGCGAGCCCGCTATGGAGAGCCGCTTGGCCTGCACGAAGTACGCCTTGAAGACCAGTGCCATCTTGTGTTTGGGGTCGCGTTCCGCCCAGGCGAGGGCCTCGGGGTTGGCGCGCTGGTAGTAGGCGCGGACGTCCGTCCAGACGTCGTCGAAGCTGCGCCGGAAGTAGGTGTGCTGCAGTTCGTCGGCGGTGGCCGGATCGAGGTCGTCCAGCGAGTCGTGGTTGCGGTACAGCTCGTAGAGCCTGCTGGCCCGCGCCGGGTAGAACAGGCCCCGGCGCAGCACCTGGGCGCGGGTGCCCGCCTCCAGCATGTCGCCCGCCGGTACGACGGCGGTGTCGTGCACGGACGCCCGCTGGAGCATGTCCTTGACCGGTTCGCTGGCCCCGGATTCGACCGTGCACTGGTTGACGCTCCCGGTCAGGACGAAGTCGGCGCCCATCACAAAGGCGGCGGCCACGGCGGACGGTGTGCCGAGACCTCCCGCCGCGCCCACCCGGACCCGGCGGGTGTACCCGAACTCGCGCATGGCGCTGTCCCTCAGCCGGATGGTCTCGGGCAGCAGGACGACGAGTGGGCGCTGATCGGTGTGTCCGCCGGAGTCGCCCTCCGCGCAGAGGTCGTCGGCCATCGGGATACGCCGGGACAGCGCCGCCTCCTCGGCCGTGATCTCCCCGGCCGCCAGCAGTTCGGCGACCAGTTCGCGCGGCGGCGGGCCCAGGAATCGCTGGATCACCTCGGGGCGGGAGACCTTCGCGGTCAGCCGGTTCGCGATGTGCACCGAGCCGTCCGGTGCGTACCGCAGCCCGGTCACGCGGTAGCGGACCAGACTGCGGCTCGGCCGGATGAACGCCGAGGCTTCGACCTGGTGGACCTGGTGCCTCAGCAGGATCTCGACCGTCTCCGCCTCCTTCTTCGGGCTCTCCCAGCGCGGCAGGATGTTGAGCCCGTACGGGCCGTCGCCCAGCTCCCGCCGGAAGCGCTCGATTCCGGCGACGACCCTGGCCGGTCTGAGGCCACCGGTGCCGAAGTACCCGAGGAGGCCGGCCCGGCCGAGCCGGACCACCATGTCCTCGGACGAGCAGGCCATGTACATCGACCCGGCGACATAGGCGTACCGGATGCCGTAGTCGCGCCGGAAGTCCGGGCAGCCGAGGGATTCCGGCTCGATCAGCCGCTCGGCCGCCCGTATGCCATCAGCGAGAGTGCCCATCACCACCACTCCTCCCCCGGCCGTCGCGCCGGCACGGGCCTGTCCGGCCTCGGCCCTCAGTTCGGTGCGGGCTTGGCCGCGGCACGCGCCAGCACGCCGGGAATCTCCGTGCTCATATAGCCCAGGAAGCGCTCCATGTTCGCCAGCCGCCGGCGGCGCCCGGCCGGGGCGTCCCCGATCTCGTCCAGGCCGCTCTGGATGATCCTGCGCAGGGCGGGGAGATCGGCGAAGATCTTCTCGATCTTCGGTGCCCACCGGTTCTCCCGCATCCACACCGTGTAGTCGGTGTCGGTCAGTTCGCCCTCGCGCGCGAACACGCTCTTGTCGTCGTTCAGCGGGGTGATCTGCTGGACGATGCGGTCCACCGTCTCCCGTGGGACGCCGAGCGTTCCCGACAGCTGACGCGCGGTCTGTCCGGCCGGGTCGCAGATCATCAGCCAGCCGATGACCTGTCCGCGCGCGTGCTCCATTCCGTCGTTGGCCGCGTAGTAGTCCGCGACCTTGTCCACGAATTTCCGCTCGCCGTCGGACAGCAGCGGATACTCGACCGTCGTCCCCATGTCCCAGTTCCTTTCGGCTTCGGCTTCCGCCCCGGTGTCGGGTCCCGCCGCGTCGTGTCCCTGTCCGCGTCCGCGTCGGCGTCCGCTAGGCGACGGAATGCTTGACGGACTCGTTCCAGGTCTTCATCAGGCCCGCCAGATCGCCGACCACGGACCGGTACAGGGCCTCCAGTTCGGCCAGTCTGCGACGGCGGTCGGGGGTCGCGCCGACGTCGTCGAGCACCCGCAGTCCGTACCGCATGACCTCGTGGTAATCGGGCCAGCTGGCGAACGTCTGGGCCACGACCCGCGGATAACCGTCGTCCTGCATCCGCACCGCGGCCTCGGCGCCGGGGCGCTCGATCCGCTCGTACATCCCGGCCTCGACGAAGTGGTCGATCATCGGCTCGATCTGCTCGGGCCGTACGTCCACGGCCGCGCAGATCTCCGACACGGTCTGCTCGGGCGGGTCACAGATCATCATCCAGCCCATCATGCGGCCCATTTCGACCGTGACCCCGTGGACGTCCCGCCAGTGCACGGCGATCCGGTCGGCGAACGCGCGTTCGCCGTCGGTCGGCGCCACCGGGCCGCCTCCCTCGTTGGTCTGCGTCACTGGTTCGGCCCCTTCCGGGTCTCTCGCGGTTTTGCCTCAGCCTTCCGGCTCGGCGTCCACCCCACCCCAGGGGTATCCCCAGCAAGCACCCCAGGGCCCGGTCACGCGATGTCACACTCCTCCTCGGCCAGCACACCCGAGGCGGTGAGCGCGTGCGAAAGCTCCGAACGGCGGCTGATGCCGAGCTTCGGATACGTCTGGTTGAGGTGCCACTCCACGGTCTTGACCGTGACGAACAGTTCCCGGGCGATCTCCTTGTTGCTGCGGCCCTCCGCCGCCTTCAGCGCCACCCGCCGTTCGGCGGGGGTGAGCGGGGTGGCCGCCGACACCTGGGCCCCGCGCAGCCTCCCCCCGGCGAGGCGCAGTTCGATGCGGGCCTGTTTCTCCCGCCCTCTGGCGCCGCACCGCTGGGCGGTCTCGATGCCCGCCAGGAGGTGCCGTCTGGCGTCGCCCCGGTGCCCCGCGCGGCGCAGCGCCGACCCCAGGGCCACCTGTGTCTGCCCCAGTTCCAGCACCGCAGGGGAGTCGCGCAGCATCTCCGCCGCCTCCTCGATCCGCTCCAGGCCCGCCCGGCCGCCGATCAGCAGCCCATGGGTGCGCAGCGCCACCGCGAGCGGTCTGGGCGCGCCGAACAGACGCGCCCGGCCGAGCTGGTCCCGGACGCACTCCCGGACCAGGTCGACCCGTCCCGTACAGGACAGCGCGTGGGCCGCCGCTGGGAGATAGCTCGCCACCAGAGTGGGGTGGTCCCAGCCCCGGTCGCGTGCGAGGTCCCGGCAGGCGAGCAGGTCCTGTGCCCCCTCCTCAAGGCGCCCCAGGGCGATCGACAGCCGTCCCCTGGCGATCCACAGGGGCAGGAAGTAGCCCGATTCCGGGAGCGGTCCCGCGAGGCCGAGCCGGGTCAGCAGGTCCTCGGCCTGCTGGGGCCGGTCCGCCTCGATCAGGCTCGACACGAGCACCGCCGCCGCCAGCGGGACACTGCCCACCGTCAGCGAGTCCTCCGTCACGCCGCGGAGCACCGATCTCGCCTCGCGCTCGGCGTCGGGCAGCCGGCCGCCCTCGAACAGCACCATCGCGCGCAGGCCGGTCGCGGTGGCGGCGGCGAGCAACTGCCCCTCCTCACCGGCCTGGTGGATCGTGTCGGTGAGGACGCGTTCGGCGTCGGGCAGCCGGTCGCAGCAGGTGAGCACCAGTGCGGCGAGGATCGGGGGCTGCATTTCGACGTCGTGGGGCTCCAGGGCCACTCCGCCCTCCAGCGCGCTCGCCGCCAGCCGGGCGACCCGTGCGGCCGGGATGCCGCGGTGCAGCGCGGCGAAGGCCGCCTGGGCACGGCGGGTGCTCCTCGGTCCGGCGCGGCAGCCGGCCGCCTCCCCGTCCGTGTCAGTGTCCGCGTCGCCCCGGACCGGGGCGGTCCGGGGCGGCATCAGGCGGCAGGAGTACCCCGGGCCGCCGGGGGCGGCTGCCGCGCTCTCCTCACCGAGGACCTCCATGGCCTCCTCGTAGCGGCCGTCCGCGACCAGCGCCTGGCCCAGGTCCAGCCGTACGGCTCGGCGCTGTGCGGACCGGGTGGTCCGCCGCAGGGCCTCCCTGAGGTGTCCGATGGCGCCCCGGTCCCCCGCCCGCAACCCGGCCGCGCCGAGTTCGGCCAGGACCGCCGAACCGATGTCCGGGGCGGGTGGTTCGGCCAGGGCCCGCTGCAGAAACCGGGCCGCCAGTTCGGGGCTGCCGGCCCGCAGCACATCCCGGGCGCCTGCCCGCAGCCTGCTGACGACCCACTGGTCGGTGCCCGGCTGCGTACGGCACAGATGCTCGGCGACCCGCTCGGGCGGGGCGACGGCGTCGGCGAGCGAGCGGGCCGCCCGGCGGTGTGCCCTGTTGCGGTCGCGGGCGGTCAGGGCCGCGTAGACCGCTGTGCTGATGATCGGATGGGAGAAGGTGTACGGGGTGCTGGGGCGCAGCATTCCGGCGTCGATGAGCGAGCCCGCGACGCCGGTCAGTTCGTCGTCGCTCATCGCCGACACCTGGGCGCAGTGTCTGGGGGCGGCGTCCGGGCCGAGGACCGCCACGGCCCCGGCGACCCGGACGGCCCGGTCGGACAGCCGTTTGAGCCGGCGCAGCACATCGACCGCGACGCGCCGGGGGGCGAGCCTTTCGACGCGGGGCACCGCCGCCGCTTCGGGGGCCAGCCCCTCCGCCGCCACCTCCGCCAGCAGTTCGCACAGGAAGAGAGGGTTGCCGTCGGTCGCGTGATGACAGGCTTGGGCGAAGGTTTCGGCGGGTTCCTTCTCCAAGCACATCGTTGTCATGGCGCGTACCGCCTGGCGGCTCAGCGGCCCGAGCCGGACGAGCCGGACGGCGGGCGACGCGTAGATGGAGGACAGGAGGTGCTCACGCACCCCGTCGTCCGTGGGCGCACCGCCCAGGATGAGACCGACTCTGGTTCCTTCGAGCCGGTTCGCCAGATAGCTGATGAAGCGCAGGGACGCGGTGTCCGACCACTGCACGTCGTCGATGACGAGGGCCAGAGGTTTCTGCGCGGAGAGGTTCTGGCACAGCCAGTAGAGACCGTGCAGTACGGCGTGCAGGTCTCCCGGGTCCCGGGTCAGTGCGTCCCGGTACTCGAAAAGGGACGTGGCCAGGGTCGCGGGGCCGGACAGCAGGGTGCGGCTCTCATCCGCCGGGATCGCGCTCAGCCAGGTCTCGAAAAGCTGCCGTACCACTCCCCAGGCGAAGTCCTGTTCCAGCTCGCCGCCGCGCGCGGACAGCACCCGCACCCGCCGGGCGGCGGCGTCGTCCCTGAGGACGCGCAGCAGACTGGACTTCCCCATCCCGGCCGAACCCTCGTAGACGAGAATGCCGCCCTCGCTCCGGCAGATCCGATCGATCGCGTCCGCCGCCAGTCCGATCTCGCGTTCCCGCTCCAGTAAGAGGAATCCATCGCCCACAACTCCCGACCTCCCCGTAAGGATTCAACCCGCATGGCTCAGGTGCAGTGCACACGCACGATGGGGACGAACGCCCGACTCGGTTCTCATCGGTTCTCAGCGGTTCTCAGCGGTTCTCAGCCTGGTCCGTGCTGGACCGGATACGGCCCGGGGCCGCGCGGATCGGCGGATGTCGCCCCCATCGGGTCCCCGGCCCCGCCGTACGGGACGCGGAACACCCGACGACGCCCGCCACTTCGAAGTGGCGGGCGTCACATCCGCTGCCCCTCGCTCACTCTGTCACCTCCTGTGATGGGTCCCACACCGGTGGTAACCCCAGCGCCACCACCTGCCCGTGGTCCGCTCAGTCCGGCCCGGGCAGCGGCACCCCGGGCCAGCCCAGTAATCGGGCCCCCAGGACGGCGGCCTCCAGGGTGAAGCGCTGGGTCTCCTCCGTCGCCGAATATCCGGTCATCCGGTGGATTCGCTCCAGGCGGTAGGTCACCGCCCGGACGGTGATCCCCAACTGCCGTGCGGCGGCGGCATTGTTGCCCCGGCAGGCGAAGAGCGCCGACAGCGTGTCCAGCAGCGGCTCCGCGCCCTTGCGCGCCCCTTGCAGCGGGCCGAGTACCGCCTGCACCAGATCGGTCATCGCCGCGCGGTCCCGCAGGAGTACGGGGAAGACCAGGAAGTCCGCGGCGTGCAGGATCGGGGCGCGGAAGCCGAGCGACCGGCCGACGTCCAGGGTCTCCCGCGCCTCCTCGAAGGACTGGCGCACCCCGCCGGGCCCGGCATGCGGCCTTCCGACGCCGATCTGCCAGCCGCCGTTCGCCCCGAGCGTGGCGAACACCCGGTGTGCGAACTCGCCCACCGCGCCCCGCAGCGTCGCCGCCACGACGCACACCAGCAGCGAATCGTGCACCGCCACCAGCACATTGTGCGCCCCGAACCGCGAGACCAGGGCGGTCTCCACCGCGCGCACCGCCGAGTCGGCGTCCTTGAAGCCGTCCTCGGACCGCGCCACCGTCACTGTCTGGGCGCCCGCGAACGTCAGCCCGAACCGGCGCGCGCGATGCATCAGCCGGCTGAGGTCGCGGGTCCCCGACAGCAGGTCGCGGACGAACTCCGACCGGGAGGCGGTCTCCCCGTCGAGCGCCTTCCGCTGGGCGCCTTCGTACCCGTCGGCCGCCGCGGAGACCGCCAGGCTGGTGGCCGTCAGCACCGCCTGGCCGACACCGCGCAACTGGGCCGCGGTGCCCACCGCCTGCCGGGTCACCCGCTCCCAGGACGCCTCGGTCGCCGTCAGATGCGCCTCGACGAGCGCCCTGAGGGAGACCGAGTGCTCCAGCGCACGGCCGCCCGCCGCCCTGCGGGCCTCCAGTTCGGCTCGCCATGGACGCCTGCCGGTCGCCGCCGCGGCCTCCAGCAGTTCGGCGTATCCGTCCAGCAGGTTCAGCGGGTCGTGTCCGTCCAGCGGGTTCAGCGGGTCGTGTCCGTCCATGTGCGAACCGGCCTCCTACACTCCGACGTCTCGGCGCTCGAACGTCGCGACCGCGATCGCGACGAGCGCCGCCACAGCGGCCACGAGGACCAGAAGGTATCCGAC
>NZ_JBSGUP010000349.1:0-8550 GCF_053607985.1 Streptomyces sp. NPDC055078 | reverse complement strand
CGACGGAACGGTGGTGTCCGACAAGGCCGGGATGCGGGCCCTGTGGCGTATCCGCGAGGACGCGGCGGGCACCGCGACCCGCACCCCCGACGGAGCCGAGGCATGGCCCGGCTGGGAGGACTGCGCGGTGCCGCCCGCCCGGCTCGGCGCGTATCTGCGCGATTTCCGCGCGCTGCTCGCCGCGCACGGGCTGCGCGGGACGCCCTACGGGCACTTCGGGGACGGCTGTATCCATGTCCGTATCGACTTCGATCTGCTCACCGAGCGGGGCGTACGGGCGTTCCGCGCCTTCTCCGACGAGGTCGCCGACCTCGTGGTCGCGCACGGCGGATCGCTGTCCGGCGAACACGGCGACGGGCAGGCGCGCGCGGAACTGCTGCCGAGGATGTACGGCGATGAACTCGTGGCGCTCTTCGGCCGTTTCAAGGACCTGTGGGACCCGGACGGTGGCATGAACCCGGGGATGCTGGTACGCCCCGACCCCCTCGACTCCGGGCTGCGGTTCGCCGTACTGCCGAAGGAGCCGGTCGACACCGCCTTCGGCTACCCCGGTGACGGCGGGGACTTCCGGGCCGCCGTCCGGCGGTGCGTCGGCGTCGCCAAGTGCCGTACGAGCACGGTCTCCGGCTCATCCGTCATGTGCCCCTCCTTCCGCGCGACCGGCGAGGAGGCCCACTCCACCCGCGGCCGGGCGCGGCTGCTGCACGAGATGCTGGCCGGTGAGGTCGTACGGGACGGCTGGCGCTCGCCCGAGGTGCGGGACGCGCTCGATCTGTGTCTGTCGTGCAAGGCGTGCCGCAGCGACTGCCCGGTGGGTGTCGACATGGCCACCTATAAGGCGGAGTTCCTGCACCACCACTATGCGGGGCGGGTGCGGCCCGCCTCCCACTACGCGCTCGGCCGGCTGCCGGAATGGCTGCGGGCCGCCGCCCCCTTCGCGCCCGTCCTCAACACCCTCGCGCGCGTGCCTCCGCTGGCCGCCCTCGCCAAACGCCTCGCGGGCATCGCCCCGCAGCGCCCCCTGCCCGCCCTCGCGACCCGTACCTTCCGCCGGTCACTGGGGGCCCGTACCGCCGGGAATCCCCTGATGGGCCAGACGGTGCTGTGGCCCGACACCTTCACGGAGTACCTCTCCCCCCAGGTCGGACTGGCGGCCGTACGGGTCATGTCGGCGGCGGGCCTCACCGTCGCCCTCCCGCCCGGCCGGGTCTGCTGCGGCCTCACCTATGTCTCGACCGGCCAGCTCGACCGGGCCCGCCGCGTCATGCGCCGCACCCTGGACACCATGGAGCCCCTGCTCGGCCTCGATGCCCCCGTCACCGTCCTCGAACCGAGCTGCGCGGCCACCCTGCGCACCGACCTCCCCGAACTGCTGGGCGACGACCCCCGCGCGGCCCGCCTCGCCGCCGCCGTCCACACCTTCGCCGAGACCCTCGAATCCCGTGCCCCCGGCTGGACCCCGCCGCCGCTGGACCGCGAGATCACCGGCCAGACCCACTGCCACCAGCACGCTGTCCTCGGCGAAGCCGCCGACCGCCGCCTGCGCGAGCGCGCCGGTCTGCGCGGCGAACTCAGCGGCGGCTGCTGCGGGCTCGCGGGCAACTTCGGCTTCGAGCGCGGCCACTACGACGTGTCCGTGTCCTGCGCCGAGGACCAACTCCTCCCCTCCGTCCGCGCGGCCCCCTCCGCGCTCCTCCTGGCCGACGGCTACTCCTGCCGCACCCAACTCGCCCACCTGACGGGCCGCCGCGCGCGCCATCTGGCGGAGATCCTGGCGGCGGGGCTTCCGCCAGGGCCCTGAGGGTGCGGGTGGCCCGGGGGCTCTGGACCAGCCCTCCCGCCCCGGGTCCTGCCAGACTCCGGCACCTGGGGCCCGGGGGTCCGCCCTCAATCGCCGGGCAGGCTCAATGTGCCTGCCCTGGTGCGCTTCGTCGGGAGGGGTCGGGCAGCCCGAAGTGGGTGGCGATGATCCCCATCGTCACGGCACCGTCCGCGTTGAAGTCGGGGTCGGTGTCGTACGCCGGGGTCTCCCGGCCGACGATCCCGGCGTCCAACAACTCCCGTACCAGCAGGTCTCCATGGCGGCGTGACTCTCGGCGGCGCCCGACGTTGAAGTAGGACTCCTCGAACCCGCCGCGGCTGTGCAGGAACTGGAACGGGTGCTCGCCGCAGTGCGGAACCATGTAGTTCTGCCCGTGCGGGCACGCGCACGCGGGGGTGGACGCCAGGAACACCGTCTCCACGCGGCCGGGTCCGCCGAACCGTTCGGCGTAGCGGAAACCGGTGATGTCACGGGCCAGGTCCATGACCGCACTGCCGTGCCCGGCGGACGCGTCGTGCGTGACCCAGCACCAGCCGTCCGAGGCGCCTGATGTGCCGGCCGGGTACATCGCCTCGGCGTACACACTGATGAGCGTGGGTAGGTCCAGGCCCCTGGCGTACGTGACATAGGTGTTCGGCGGGATCGGGCCGCTCACTTCGCCGTCACCTCGCGCGAGAGCGGCGGCGAGGGCAGGGAGAAGCAGTCGGCGATCGCCCTCACGAGCCGATCCTCGTCGTCGTAGTGATGATCGAAGCAATCATGGTCGTCGTCCGTATCCGCCTTCGCGCACCAGGCCCCCGGGCCTATGAGATTCGCGGCCAGCAGCTCGGCCGACATGTAGTCGGGGTTCTCGCCCACCCGCTGCTCGACGTCCTCGAAACTGAAGGAGAGCGTCCAGCGGCCGTCGCGCAGATACGTGAACGACGGCCCGTGCGCCTTCGCGCTGCAGGGCTCGGTCACGAACACCACGACCTCCGCCCCCTCGGGACAGACGCGCCCGTAGTCGGCCTCCTGGTAATCGTCGGCCTCGGTGATCATGTCGTGCACCACCCACGCCCACCCGCCCGCCTCGCCGCGCGCAAGCGGCTCACGGTGCAGTTCCCGCAGGCCCGCTGTGAGCGCTTCGAGGGACAGACCCCGGGCGAAGACCAGATTCACCTCGTGCCCGGGAAACGTATCGTGCATCCACCTCGTCATACCGAAACTCTAGATACCGGCACTGACAACCGCCTTCCATGCGGCCCGGCCCCAGGGGGCCGCGTTGGTCATTCGCGTCACCTGCCGAGTCGTTCGCCGGGCGTCGGCCCCGGCGTGAGCAGCGGCGCGCACTCCGGGCAGGCATAGAGGGTGTGGCCACGGGCGCCCGGCGGCTGGGTCCAGCCGATGGGGACAGCGGCGGTGGTGGTGCGGTCGCAGCGGGTGCAGACGGCGGTGAACGAGGCTGGCGCGGCGGTGGTGAGGGCGTCGGGGGTCATACGGGGACTCCCCGGGGTGGGCGGAGCAGCTCCAGCCCCGTGGGGGCGTACAGCAGACGACGGGTGGCCGGTACGGCGCGGAGCCGGAGGGTGTCGTCGGCGGGCGCGTACGGGCGTACGAGCCGGAAGTCCTCGCCCCGCAGCGGCGCCAGGCGCTCCCGGACATGCGCGGGGGTGGGGGTGCCCCAGGAGAACGTCCAGGGGGTGACCGGGAGAGGGGTGGGTGCGGGGGTCCTCGGCGGGGGGAAGTATCCGGTCCAGCATCCACAGCAGCGTGCGGGCGATCATCTGACGCATCTGGTGTTCAACTCCTCGAAGGCGGTGCGATGGGGGTCGGCCGGACCGGGTCAGTGGTTTGGAGAGGCCGGGCCGGGTCAGGGCTCTGGAGAGGTGCCTCGGCCCGGGGGGGCGGGACAGCAACGCGTCGATGTGGGCGCCCAGTTCGTGGTACTCCGGGGTGCTCCGGGTCGCGTCGGCCTCGGGGTCGCGGAACGCGAAGCTGTGCCCGCCGGGGTGCAGTGCGTAGAGCGTGCAGGCTTCGTCGTGCGGCAGGGGCTTTCCGTTGACGGCGGGGCAGTCCGGCAAGAGCAGGACGTTCTCCGGGGCTCGGTCGTTCACCCAGGTCGCCCACATCTCTCCGCCACGGGGATTGTTGAGCTGCCACACCAGGTCGTAGTGCATTCCGCCGTGGTGCTCTTCCAGCCCGCAGCGGAGAGAAGTCTCCACCTCCAGGGGATCACCCGCACCAGGAGAGGCCGCCAGCAGAAGTGCGGTCAAGGGCATGGGCATAACCGCCTGCGCCCCGCACATTCGCCGCTCGCCGACGTCATTCGATGTGGTGAACATGGAGAACTCCGCTCTCTCGGCCCGCGACGAACCACCCAATCGGGACGCGGTGTCCGGGACCACGGCGGAACTGTCGTACTTCCGTTGCGTACTTGCTGCACGGGCTACGCTGAGCTGGGAAGTCCGCGCCCGGCTACGGAGGCCCGACCATGACGTCGAAACGGCATCGGCTTGTGCAGCGCCGGAAGTCATGCGGCTACAGCCAGGAGTCATTCGCCGAAGCGGTCGGGGTCGATCGAACTACGGTTCACCGCTGGGAGGGTGGCAAGGCCCGGCCACAGCCGTGGATGCGTCCCGGGATTGCGAAGGTGCTGGGCCTGACAGCCGACGAGCTGGATTCCCTCCTCGTACCCGTCACGAGCACAGAGCCGACCTTTCCGGATGGCTGGGCGGCAGTGAGTGAACCCGGAAACGACGAGTTCGACGCCCTCGGACTCGCCCGACGCGTTCAGGCGAGCGATGTGGGAACCGAGACCCTGGACCGTCTTGAGCTGGCTTTTGACGAACTGGCCACGAGGTATCCGGTTTCCCCGCCGCAGGAACTCCTGGGGCGAGTGCGTACGCACACCTCGTACGTCGCCCACCTCCTGGGAGCGAAGAAGACCCTGTCCGAGCACCGGCGCCTGCTGGTGGTGGGAGGCTGGCTCTCGCTGCTCGGCGCCACCCTGCACATCGACCTCGACCAGGACGATGCGGCGACAGCCCGCTTGCGGACAGCCGCGACACTCGCCCGGCAGTCCGACCACAGCGAGATTCATGCCTGGTGCTTTGAGACAGATGCCTGGCGGGTGCTCACCCAAGGGGACTACTCCCGCGCGCTCGAACTGTCGCGGATCGCCCAGCGAATTGCTCCCGCCGGCAGTTCCGCGTCCGTCCAGGCGACTGCCCAGGAAGGGCGCGCGCGAGCCAGGCTGGGGCAGTCGGCGGAAACCTACGCCGCCATAAACCGAGTGCAACAGATGTCCGAATCCAAGGGCACGCCCGATCGTCCCGAACACCACTACCAATACGATCCCGGAAAGTCTCTCTCCTACACCGCTACCACCCTTGCCTGGGTCGGCGACCCGGCAGCGGAATCCCATGCGCGAGAAGTCATCGCACGCCTTTCTCCCGGCGACGATCTCGCCAAATGGCCCCGTAGGGTGGCCTCGGCCAATATCGACCTGGCGTTGACGCTCCTGGCAAGTGACCGACTGGACGAGGCATGCGATGCCGCGCAGCGGGCGATGTCGTCCGGGCGGGTGGTCCCGTCGAATCACTGGCGGGCTCTGGAAGTCGTCCGGGCAGCCGAATCGAGGCAGTTGCCGGAGGCTTCGGATCTGCGTGAGGCGTACCAGGCACTCAGGGGGGGGGCTGCTGAGTGCCTCGGGGCCCGCCCGGAAACCCGGTCGTCACATGCCCCGAGCCCCCATAGGGTCGCCGCATGTCGACTGAACCCACCTCAGACACTCCCCTCCGCTCGCGCCTGCGCGACTCCCTCCGGGTCGCCATGAAGGCGCGTGACCGGGTCGCCGTCTCGGTGCTGCGGTCCACGCTCGGGGCGATCGAGAACGCGGAGGCGGTCGTCCGGCCGGTGGACGTGGACCGGAATCTCGCGATGGAACTGATCCCCCGGGGGGTCGGGGCGGCCGAGGCCGAGCGGCTGGAGCTGACGGAGGGGGATGTGGTGGAGATCGTGCGGGCGGAGGTGGCCGAGCGGGAGGCCGCCGCGCGGGAGTATGAGGGCGCGGGGCGGGCGGAGCAGGCGGACCGGCTGCGGGAGGAGATCCGGGTGCTGGCGGCGCATCTCTGAACGGGCCGCCCAGTCCTCCCGCGCCAGGCGCCGGCCCCGCGCCGGCCGCGTATCTCCGGGAGCGCCCGGCTGCGGTCAGGCGACTGCCGGGGCGCCGGGGCGGGACGGGGGGAAGATCTGCCGGACCGCGGTGACGACGGCGGCCCGGCGGGCCGCGACGGCGGTGTCCCGGGCCTGCCGGGTGGCGGTTTCGGCCATCTCGGTCTGGGCGATCCAGGTGGTGGCGATCTGGTTGACGAGCGCGAGGACGTCGACCGGGTCCCAGGCCGGGTCGAGGTGACCGGCTTGCTGGGCCTCGCGTAGCTGCTCGGTCTTGCGGGCGCCCGCGGTGCGGGTGGGGTCGTCGGCGGGAGCTGTGGTTCCGT
Organism: Streptomyces sp. NPDC055078; assembly: GCF_053607985.1. Classification (NCBI taxonomy): domain Bacteria; kingdom Bacillati; phylum Actinomycetota; class Actinomycetes; order Kitasatosporales; family Streptomycetaceae; genus Streptomyces; species Streptomyces sp. NPDC055078. The sequence goes on along the minus strand of NZ_JBSGUP010000349.1, from coordinate 2,250 downwards.
CCAGCTCCAGGCGTCCCCAGGCGATCATCCGGAAGTGCTCGGGGTGCTCGGTGAAGTAGTCGAAGAGGCGTCCCGCGTACCCGGGCAGATCGGTGGGGTCCATTCGGGTGGCCTGGGTGATGAGCGCGAGTTCGCGGCTCACGACGAAGCTGTAGAGCGCCTCCTTGCCGCGGAAGTGGGCGTAGACGCGCTCTTTGCTGGTGCGGGCCTGCTTGGCGATGCGGTCCATACGCGCGCCCGCGATCCCGTACTGGGAGAACTCGGTCTTGGCGGCGTCGACGATCCGGTCGCGGGTGGAGTCGGCGGAGCTTGTCGCGGGCATGGCCCCATCTTACCAAACCGAACCGTTCAGTTTGACGAAGGAGGCGGCGTCGCATACGTTCAAACCGAACAGTTTGGTTTGGCTCGGTGAGCCGGACCGGCGCACCGAGAGAGATGAGAACCGTGCTTACTCAGCAGCAGATCCAGGACATGTCGGCCCCCCTCCCCGCCGACTCCACCTATGTCGTGACGAACACCGCCGTCATGGACGCCCCGCTCGATTTCGTCTGGGAGAACCTGCCCAAGAACGTCGACATCAGCAGGATCATGCGGCCCTACCGAGGGCTGCCCGGCGCCGCGTCCTGGGTCGTCACCCAGGAGTTCAACGAACCGGGCTCCAACATCACGTACACGATGACGGACAGCAGCACGATCATCGAGACGATCTTCAAGCGCGACCCCGTCACGCGCCACTACGCCTACGGATACCTCCCGCCCGTGCCGGTCTTCGACTTCTGGCAGGGCAACCTCTTCTACTCCGCGACACCGGACGGCAGGACCGAGGTCGTCTGGCGGTACTGGCTCAAGCCCAAGGACACCCTGATCAGCAGGATCGGCGCACGCCTGCTGAAGCACCTCATCTGGAACGGCTACACCGCCAGGGGCATCAAGGGCATGAAGGCCGAGGTCGAGCGCCTCTACCGCGAGCAAGCGTGAACGACGGCAGTCCCCGTTCCCTTCCGCGCACCGCCTCCCGCTCCCCGGCCCGGCCGGCCCCGTCAGGCGTCCCGCGTCACCTCGCGCGCCAGGGAGATCAGCCCCGGCAGCGCCGGGTGGCTCGCCGAGGCCCGGTGGGCGAGGAAGACCGGGACGGGGGGTGCGTCGGGGAGAGGGCGGAAGGTGACCCCCGGGTGGGGGTGCATCTGGGCCGTGGAGGCGGCGGAGATGCCCGCGCCCCGGCCCGCCGCGATCGCGGTGAGCCAGTCGTCGGTGTTGGTGACCGTGATGCCGGCGGCCGGGCGGGCGTCGACGGGCCACAGGTCGAGGGTGGTGATGCCGGAGACCGGGTTGATGAGGACCGGGCCCGTGGCGAGGTCCGCGAGGGTGAGGCGGGGGAGGGCGGCCAGCGGGCCGTCGGAGGTGATCGCGGCGACGCGGGCCTCCATGAAGAGCAGCTCCGTCACCAGGCCGGGTGTCTCGACCGTCCCTCGCAGCACCGCCGCGTCGACCTCGCCACGGGCCAGCCCCGCCGTGCGGTCGTCGATACGGAGGAGTTCGAGCGGGGTCTCGGGGTGTTCGCGCTCCCAGCGCCGCAGCAGGGGCGTGGTGTAGGGGCCGAGGGCGGACCAGGCGTGCCCCAGCCGCAGGGGCCAGCGGCGCAGGCCCCCGGCGTCCAGGGCCGCGTCGAACGCGGCGACGGCGGCCGCTGCCTTGTCGCGGAACACCCGGCCCTCCGCCGTGAGCGCGAGATGGTGGGTGGAACGGTCCACCAGCCGGGTACCCAGCCGTTTCTCCAGGGCTGCCAGCGCCCGGGAGACCGCCGGCTGCGTCAGATGCAGCCGGGCCGCCGCCCTGGTCACGCTCATCTCCTCCGCGATGGCGAGGAAGGCCCGGAGGTGACGCAGCTCGATGCTCATGCGGCCGGAGCATAACCGCGCTCATCGGGCCGGAGCCTGACCACGCAGGGCGGCGCGCTCATGCGGCCGGAGCATAACCGCGCTTATGCGGCGGGAGCATAACCGCAGCCCAATCGGCATTTCACGCACTGGGCGGCAGCCCCTAGCTTGGAGGCTGCGGCCCCTCGCCCCGCAGGGGCGCGGCCAGTCGAGTCACCGAGCCAGAGGGAGCGTCCCGTGGACGAGAACCGCAGTCCTGTCGTCGCCCCGGCCGAGCCGGAGACCGCCGCCGCCCTCGCGGCCGGTACGGCGGCCACTACGGCGGCCACTACGGCGGCCACTACGGCGGCCACCTCCGGCCGCCGGGCCGCCC